>CAIKNO010000569.1 GCA_903828805.1 uncultured Sandaracinus sp.
CAGGCCACGCTCGCGCAGATCATCCTCGAGGGACGGCGGGCCGCGCGCTTGCTGCCGGTGCCGCTGCTGCTGCAGCTCATCCGGATGGGCGACGAAGCGCTCGCCGAGTTCATGGGCCGCTACCTGTCGGCGACGCTCGAGATGTACCTCGAGGCGAAGCGCGGCGCGCAGTCGCTCTCGCCCTACCTGCCGATGGCGACGATGCCCTTCTCGGCCGCGAACGCGCTCGCCCGCATGTGGCTCGGCGCCGGTCAGCTGATCGCGCCGGACGCGAACAAGGGCGCAGTCCCCGCCGCGCCCGCGGCCGAGCCGGCCCCCGCGGAGCCCGACAGCACGGGCCTCGAGGTCGCCGCGCTCCGCCGCGAGCTCGATGCGCTGAAGGCGTCGCTCGGCACCCCGCCGCGCCGGCGCTGAGCGGCGGCCTCTACGCGTCACACGGCGATTCGGCGGATGCCGGCGACGAGGTCCTCGGGGACCTCCTCCTGCAGGAAATGGCCGGCGGGCAGGCTCGTCACGCTGGCCTGCGGCCAAGCTTCCTGATGGCGGGCGAGCGCGCGGCCGAGGATCGGGTCGCGCGTGCCCCACACGAGCGAGACGGGGCCGCGGTAGTCCCGCGCCCACGCGCCGATGCGCTCGAGCGCGGGCAGCGAGGGATGGTCCTCGCGGTCGGGGACCATGCGGGCGAGGCCGAGGGGCCCCGCGCGGTCGCGCAGGTGGCGCAAGGGCCACGCATACGCACGCTTCTCGGGCCAGCCGAGGCTGTCGCGATCGCCCTGCACGCGGTCGAGCACGGGGACCGGAAAGAGAAGGCCCCGGAACGCGAGGTCGCTGGCGATGGGCAGGTGCGAGAAGCGGTGGAACGCCGTGGTGCGCATGGGACGGCGGGGCGCGAGCACCGACGTGTTGCCCAGCACGAGGCCCGCGAGCGACGACGGGTCGAGGGCCATGCGGGCGGCCGCCGCACCGAGACCGAGGGGCCCGCCCCAGTCCTGCGCGACGAGGATGACGTTCTGCAGGCCGAGGGCCTCCCACAGACCCGCGAGGGTCTCGACGTGGAGGTCGATCGTGTGATCCGACGGACGCGCGGGCTTGCTCGAGAGCCCGAAGCCGAGCAGGTCCGGCGCGATCACGCGGAGGCCCTCCTCGGCGAGCACGCCGCGCAGGACCTTGCGCCACACGAACGACCACGTCGGATTGCCATGCACGAGCAGGACCGGACGACCCTTTCCCTCGTCCACGAAGTGGATGCGCCGGCCCCCCTGAAGGAGCACGCGGCGACGGAACGGGAACTCCCGGGCGAGCCAGGGCGGCAGCGGCGGCGCGGACTCGAAGGCGAAGGGCATCGAGGCATCGTAGGTCATGGGCGGGTCCGGTACAGGGTCCACGCCCGGCGCCGTCCTCACCCAGGGGCCCGGACGCGTCGGACCGCGCCGACCGCCCCGGGGTGCCGACGGGGGGCGATTGCTCTACATCGTGCCCCGTGAGCGACATCCGACCGAGTCCCGCGCCGACCTCCCCTCCATCGCGCGAGGTGTCGTTCGCGCGCCTCCTGCGTCTGGCCCGGCCCGAGTGGGGCAAGCTCGCGGTCGGGGCCGTGTTCCTCGCGTTCGGCAGCGGCGCGACGCTGATGTACCCGCAGGGCATCCGCTTGCTGCTCGATCAGGCGCACACGACGCGCGACCCGGGCGCCATCGACCGCGCCGCGCTGATGATGCTGGGCTTCGTCGTGGTGCAGGCCCTGTCGATCGCCATCCGGTACACGCTGTTCACGACGGCGGGCGAGCGCATCGTCACCCGGCTGCGGCAGCAGCTCTTCGCGCGGCTCCTCGATCAGGAGGTCGCCTTCTTCGACGAGCGGCGCACGGGCGAGCTGCAGTCGCGCCTCGCCTCCGACACGACGGTCCTGCAGAACGCGGTCAGCGTGAACGTCTCGATGGCCCTGCGGAACGCAGTGACCATCGTGGGCGGCGTCGGGCTGCTGGTGTACACGTCGCCGCTGCTGGCCGGGATCATGCTGACCGTCGTCCCGCCGATGGCGCTCGGCGCGGTGTATTTCGGTCGGAAGCTGCGCGTCCTCGCGAGGGAGAGCCAGGACGCCCTCGCCGCGGCCTCGTCGGTCGCCGAGGAGACGCTCTCGGGCATCCGGACCGTGCGCGCGTTCGTCGCGGAGCCGGTCGAGGCGGCCCGCTACGCGGTCGCCGTCGAGCGCGCCTTCGAGCTGCAGTCGCGGCGCATCCGGCTCGCGGCGGTGTTCATGGCGAGCGTGTCGGCGGCGGGCTTCTCGGTCGCGACGCTGGTGCTCTGGTACGGAGACCGGCTGGTCGTGGACGGTTCGATGACGGTCGGGGGGCTCTCGTCGTTTCTCGTGTACACGCTGATGGTCTCGTTCTCGCTCGGCGCGTTGACGGATCTGTGGGCCGACCTGACCAAGGCCAGCGGCGCGGCCGAGCGCGTCTTCGAGCTGCTCGACCGGGCCCCCTCGATGCCGCCGCGCGGGGGGCTGCGACCCGACGACGCCCGGGGCGCGCTGCGCTTCGCGGACCTGTCGTTCTCCTATCCGAGCCGGCCGGACGTGACGGTCATCGACCACCTCGAGCTCGACGTGAAGCCCGGAGAGATCGTCGCCGTGGTCGGACCCAGCGGCGCGGGGAAGTCCACGCTGGCCTCGCTGCTCGCCCGCCTCTACGACCCTTCGGGGGGCCGCATCGAGCTGGACGGCCACGACCTGCGCGCCCTCGACCCGACGTGGCTGCGGCAGCAGGTCGGCACCGTCGCGCAGGAGCCGATCCTGTTCTCGACGACGATCGCGGACAACATCCGCTATGCACGGCCGGACGCGAGCGACGCGGAGGTCGAGGCCGCCGCCCGGGTCGCCAACGCCCACGGCTTCGTGAGCGCCTTCCCCGAGGGGTACGCGACGAAGGTCGGTGAGCGCGGGGTGCAGCTCTCCGGCGGGCAGAAGCAGCGGGTCGCCATCGCGCGGGCGGTGTTGAAGGACCCCCGCATCCTCGTGCTCGACGAGGCCACGAGCGCGCTCGACGCGGAGAGCGAGCACCTGGTCAAGGAGGCCCTCGACCGCCTGATGCAGGGCCGGACGACGCTCGTCATCGCGCATCGCCTCAGCACCGTCCGCGATGCGGATCGGGTCGTGGTGCTGGAAGGCGGCAAGGTGGTGCAGTCCGGGCGCCACGCGTCGCTGATGGGCGAAGAGGGGCTGTACCGGAGGCTCGTCGAGCGGCAGCTGATGGCGAGCGCCTGAGCTTCGCTCGCTGAGCCGCCATCGATGGGCTTCCTCCGGCCTGGCGAGTCCCTCGCCGCGCGATATCACTCGCGCGATGACCACGCGCCGACGCCGCTGTCCTGCAACCGGCTCCCGCCCTCCATCGCGCCGATGGCTCGGACTCGCGCTGCTCCTCTGTGCGCGATGGCTCCATGGGTCTGCCGACGCCAGCGCACAGACGCCGGCCCTCGATCCTCGCGCCGCGCATGCGGTGGCGAGGGTGCTCGCGACGGCCGGCATCGCCGGTCGCTTCGCGGACGCCGTGTGCGCCGAGGGCCGGACCCTCGAGCCGAGCCCCGTGACGTCGTTCGCCACTGCGCTCCTCGCGAGGGCTGCAGGCGAGGTGCCTTCCATGGTCGTCGACACCGGCGGGCTGCTCGCGCCCCATGGGGTGCTCCGCTTCGCCAGCGACGCGCAGCCCGACGAGGTCGCGACGCTCGTGACGGGGCTGGGCTACCAGGCCCTGGCGTTCGGCGAGGACGACCTCGGCGCACCACGCGCCCGCACCCTCGCGGTCGCAGGACGCCTTCGCGAGCGCGGCGTTCCCTACGTCGCATCGAATCTGCGCTGCGACACCGCGGCCCGGGCCCTCTGCGACGCCGTCGTGGACTCCGACGACGAGCCGCTGTCCTGGACGGTGGGCGACGGGCGGGCGGCGTTCCTCGCGATGCTCGATCCTCGCTCCCTCGCCCGGATGGCCCCCGACCGCGCCGCCGGGGTGCACCTGCGACCTCTCCTCGCGTCGCTGCCCGAGCAAGTCCGACGGGCGCGGGCAGGCGGGGCGAGCCTCGTGGTCGCGGTGCTGGAAGCCACCAGCGACGACGCCTTCTCGCTCGCCCGGGACCTGCCCGAGGACGCCCGGCCCGATCTCATCCTGCTCTCGGGTGCGGGCGATCAATTGCTCTTCGCCCGGCCCCGCACGTTCGCGCCTGCCCTGGTCTCGCCGCCCCCCGGCGGCGGTGTCGACGTGCTGGTGCGGCGGAGCGACGCGCTGCGCACCGGGTTCGAGCTGCTCGCCACACCGCTCGCGGGCGAGGGCCCCGCTCCCGCCGCACCCGTCGAGGCGTTCACGCGCGCGGTCGGGCCTGCGTACTGCGCCAAGTGGGGCGAACCCCTGCCGGGAGGGCGCCTCACCCGCTCGATCTCGGCCGACGACGTGGCGCGCCTCGCGGCGCAGATCGTGCGCGAATTCGCGAGCGCCGATGTGTCCTTCCTGAACGTCGGCGCCATCGATTCAGCCTTCGACCCGGGGGGTCGCGCCCAGCTCATCGGGAGCGACCTGTACGTCGCCATCGCGTACGACGAGCCGCTCGTCGTCGCCGACGTCGATGCGCGCTGGCTGCTCGACGCCGCAGTGCGCCTCGAGGATCACGGGGTCGTCTCCCCGGGCCTCTCGCTCGTTCCCGACGAGGACGCCGAGGAAGGGGCAGTTCCGGAGATCGAGAACCTGCGCGTCCGGAACCGACACGCCGTGTCCGGTGCGAGCTACCGCGTCGCGACCCTCCGCTTCCTCGCCGAGGGCGGTGACGGAGCGCTGCCTCCTCTGCCGGCCGGCTCGTCGTGGCGCACGCTCGAGCGGACTCTCCCCGACGGGCGCATGCGCTATCGCTCGTTGCGCGAGATCGTCCTCGACGCGCTGGAGCGGCCGAGTCTCGACGATCCCCGGGATGCGCGGCCCTCGCCCGACGCGCCACCGGAGTGGGTCGTGCGCGGTTCCATCGACGGGGACTTCGCAGGCTCGTCGGTCTCGAACCCCGCAGGCTACGACGCAGCGCAGCTCGCGACCGAACAGGCGATCGCCCTCGGGGCGGAGATCGATCTCCATGCCGACGCGACGGCCCCCGCGTACACGTGGGAGAACCGATGGACCGGGCGCTACCGAACGCAGTGGTCGCCCGCCACCGAGCCCGGCTCCGAGAGCACGTTCGTCGAGGCGGCCGATCAGTTGCAGCTGCGCTCGATGGTCTCGTACCGCGGCCTGCGCGCCACGCCAGGCGACGTCTGGGTTCCCGACGCGTACGTCGAGGCCTTCGTCGAGTCGGAGTGGACCCGACCGGACACGCGGGCCTGGCACTGGTTGCTCGTGCGCCCCACCGTGGGGGCGCGCTTCCCTCTCACGTCGCTCTTCGACGTGAAGCTCCAGCTCGGCGTGCAAGGACAGGCGCTCGACCCCACCGCGCAGGCCGAGCTCGGCGCCGGCGCGTCGGTGTTGTTGCGTCCGTGGGTCTTGCTCGAGCAGGGAGAGCGCGCGCTCACGGTCGAAGGCACGGCGGACTTCTTCGCGGTGAACCTCCTCGCGGACGAACGCTGGCAGCTGCGCGCTCAGCTCGACGCCTCGCTCGATCTCGTCGGCCCTCTCGCCCTGACGTTCGGCGCCAACCTGTACATGCAGCAAGACGCAGCGGCCTCGCTCGGCCTCGCGTTCAGCGCCACGGCGGGGCTGCGCGTGGCGGCGGTCACCCGCACCATCGGGCCCTGAGCGGACGAACGGGCCGCCGAGGGGTCGGCTCCCGCGCGGGCGGAAGCACAGCGCTCGTCGCGAAGGGTGTACCTTCGAGGTCGTGCGCCGTCTCCTCCGTTCGGTCCTCGCGCCGGTGCTGGCCTCGGGACTCGTGAGCGTGGCCTGCAAAGGGCCCGTCGCCCTGCGCGTTCCCGACGCTGCGCTCGATTCGAATGCGCCTTTGCCCGACGCCGCCTTCGATGCGAGTGCCCCAGCACCGACCGACGGACCTGGGGATGCGGGCCCGGACCGTCCGACAGGCCTCGCGCGCTCGATGAACCTCCGATGCGCCGATCCCGGCATCGATCACGACGGCGACACCTACTACCTCGTCTGCACCGATCGAGGGACGCGGTACTACACCAGCCGAGACCTCCGCACGTGGGAGGGCCACGACATGTCGATCGTGTTCCCTGCCTGGGCGGACGCGTCCCGGGGCGTATGGGCCTACGAGCTCGAACGCATCGACGGTCGCTGGTACCTGTACTTCGCCGCACCCGATCGGACGAACCCGGCCCCGTCGGGGTTCCACCGCTCGATCGGCGTCGTGGCCGCGGACACGCTCACGCCCGGCGTGCGCTTCACGCCCCCGCCGTCCCTGCTCGACGCACCCCTGGTGCGACGCGATGCGCATTCGATGATCGACCCGTTCGTCTTCCGGGACCCCGCAGGCGGCCTCTACATCTACTACAACCAGACCGACTCCACGAAGACCGACAGCGGTCTCTACGTGAATCGCCTGTCGGACCCGGTCACGAAGGAGTGCTGCGCGACGGGCCTGCTCGGCGCCGCGGCGGCCACGACCCCCACGCCGCGCGGCGGCGCCTGGACGGGCACCACGCTCGAGGCGCCCGCCGTCTTCGCCCGAGACGGCCAGTACTATCTGTTGTTCAGCGGGAATCTCTACGTCGATGAGCGATACGCGACCGGGCTCGCCCGCGCCGACTCGCCGCTGGGCCCGTTCGTCGAGGCGCGAGACGATCCGCAGCTCGACTGCGCGCGCATGGTCGACGTCTTCGGCGGAAGGTGCCTGATGGGTCCGGGCGGTGCGTCGGTCTCCCCCGACGGTGCCCTGGTGTTCCACGCTCGCATGGCCACCGATGCAGGCCGCTGGGTCTACGCGGGCGTTCTCGGCGTCGGCGCCGACGGCTGGCCCACGATCGAGTGAGCACTCGGGAGAACCCACCGTCGGGTCGCTCGACCGGCGTCCGTTGCGCGCAGCAAGCCCCCGTGAAACGTTGCGGCGCCGTGCACTCTCGATCTTCCGTCGGACGTCTGCATGCGCCCTCGACCATCGCCCTCGGAGCGTCGGTGTGGGCTGTCCTCGCCACAGGATGCGCCGGGGTCGGGAGCGGCATGACCGACGGCGGGGCCGGACCCGCCCCGTTCGACGCCGCGTCGCTCGACGCCGCGTTCGACGCCGCGTCGCTCGACGCCGCGCCGCTCGACGCCGCGTCGCCTGACGCCGAGAACGACGGTGGGGCCACCCTGCCGCCGAGTTGCTCCTTCGATGGTGCGTGGGTCCGCGCGCTCCGCGGACGCGACCCGAGCGTCCGCAGCGTCCTCGTCGCGCCGGGCGTGTCGTGGGCCGAGCTGCGCACCGGGCTCGCGTCGCGCACCGAGCCCTCGCTCGAGCCCGTGCTCGCCACGATCCGCGCGCAGGCGGCGCGGCCGTCGCCGACCCTCACGCCGGGGGGCACGCCCGTCTATCAGTCGCTCGCTTCCCACGCGCTCGCGGCCGCGTGGGTGGGCTTCACCGACGACGATCCGGCCATGCGGGCGACGGCCCTCGCCGAACTCGAGACCGCCGGCGTGGAGGCGCGCTTCTGGTCGGGGGCGCCCGAAGTCACCATCCGCGTCG
>CAIKNO010000570.1 GCA_903828805.1 uncultured Sandaracinus sp.
AGGGTTCCGTCGAGGTCGAAGAGGACCGCCTTCATCGCGGCCTCATCGAACCGGCAGGCGGCCGTCGGCCGTGCCGAGCACGCCGTAGAGTTCGGGACGACGGTCGCGGAAGAAGCCCCACGCCGCGCGGTGGCGGTGCAGCGCGGCGAGGTCGAACGACGCCGTGATCACGCCCTCGTCGTCCCGCCCGAGCTCCGCCACCTTGTCGCCGCGGTGGTTCGCGACGAAGGAGCTGCCGTAGAAGCGCTGGCCCTCCTCGGTGCCGATGCGGTTGGCGGCGACGACCGGCATCACGTTGGCCACCGCGTGCCCCTGCATCACGCGCTGCCACGGGTCCTTGGTGTCGAGCTCCGCGTCGTGCGGCTCGCTGCCGATCGCGGTCGGGTACAGGAGCACCTCGGCGCCGAGGAGCGCCATCGCCCGCGCGCACTCCGGGTACCACTGATCCCAGCAGATCCCGACGCCCACGGCTCCGTGCTTCGTCGCCCACACCTTGAAGCCCGTGTCGCCGGGCCGGAAGTAGAACTTCTCCTCGTAGCCGGGGCCGTCGGGGATGTGGCTCTTGCGGTAGAGGCCGAGCAGCGCCCCGTCGGCGTCGATCATCGCGACGCTGTTGTAGTGGGCGTGCCCCGCCCGCTCGAAGAACGACACCGGCACGACGACCCCGAGCGAACGCGCGAGCGCCTGGAACCGGGCGATGGTCGGGTTGCCCTCGAGCGGTCGCGCCCAGTCGACGAACGCGTCGTCCTCGTGCCGACAGAAGTACGGCCCCTCGAAGAGCTCGGGCGGCAGGATGATCTGCGCACCCCGCGCGGCCGCCTCCCGCACGTGGGCCTCGACGCGGGCGACGTTCGTCGCGCGGTCGTCGCCGAGCGGGCACTGGATCGCCGCGACGGTCAGGGGCCGCGGGGGCAAGGACTCGATCATCGAACGCTCCTGTCGTGCGGCGCGGGGATCTGCTGGCTGATGCAGTGGAACGCGCCACCGCCTTCGAGGATGGCCTTGGCCTGGACACCGACGACCGTGCGGCCGGGGAAGAGCGGCTCGAACGCCCTCAGCGTCGCGTCGTCGTACGCGGTCGCGTAGAGCGGCACGATCACGCGCGTGTTCGTCACGAGGTAGTTCACGTGGCTCGCCGGCATGATCTCCCCCTCCGCGTCGAGCACGAGTCCGGGCGAGGGAACGGTGCGCACCTCGAGCCTCCGACCGCGCGCGTCGGTCATCTCTCCGAGCTCGCGCGCGATCCGGAGCAGCACCTCGGCGTTGGGATCGTCGTCGCCGCTCGGCGCCATGCACAGCGCCACGCCGGGCGCGACGAAGCGCGCGATGGTGTCGATGTGGCCGTCGGTGTGATCGTTGAGCAGCCCCTCGGAGACCCAGAGCGTGCGCTCGACCCCGAGCGCCTCGGCGAGCCAGCCTTCGACCGTCGCCTGGCTCGCGCCGGGGTTCCGGTTCTCGTTCAGCAGGCACTGCCGCGTGGTGAGCACGGTGCCCTCGCCATCCATCTCGACGGAGCCGCCCTCGAGCACGAAGGGAAACTCGAAGATCGGGAAGTCGTGGGTGCGGGCGATCCGCAGCGCGAGATCGTCGTCGCCCGGCAGCGCGTACTTCCCGCCCCAGCCGTTGAAACGGAAGACGGCGCTGGCCCGACGGCCGTCGGCGTGGCGCAAGAAGATCGGCGCGGTGTCGCGCAGCCAGATGTCGCCGAACGCCTGCCGGTGCCGGGTGTGCGGGACGCCGGTCAGGGCCTGCGCGCACGCCGCGTCCGCCTCGTCCGAGGGCACGCACACGTGCAGGTGCGGCCCCCGCGCGACGCCGGCGGCGTCGAGGTCGGCGGCGGCCCGGGCCAGGCCCGTGAAGCTCTCCTGCGCCTCGCCGAGCCCGTCCTCCCAGAGGTCCGCGTGGCTCGGCCACGCGAGCCACACGGCCTCGTGGGTGCAGCCCTCGGCCGGGGCGGAGAACCCCAGGGCACGCGGCGTGCGCGTCGAATCGAAGGGGACAGCGGGGGCGGGCGTGGAGGTCGGCATGGGCGTTCTCGAGGGTCCGGCCGCGGGAGGGCGCGTTCCCGCCCGGGGCGCCGCAATGGTGCCGAGGAATCGACAATGTTCAAGGACCCGTACCGCGGGCCCTCGGGCACGAGCTCAGGGGCAGCGCAGCGGGCGCGGGCCCGCGCTGCGGACGCGCGGGGCGTCCGGATCGAAGGCCGCGCGCGGCTCGAGCGTGCCGCCCGTGGCGAGCAGGACCTCCACCATCGCCTCCCGGATCGGCGGGTCGTCCTCGAGATCCGGGCCGCCCTGCGAAGCCCTCGCGGCGGAGAAGAACCCATCCCCGCCGACCGCCAGGAAATCGCTCGTGAGCACCGTCAGCTCGGCGTCGTCCGAGACCTCCGCGCCCCCCGCACGGCGCAGGGTCGCGCGCACCTCACCGCCGACGCAGGCGACCTCCGCCGTGATGCCGGCGACCGAGAAGAACGAGCCGTCCCGCGCCATCATCCGCTCGATCATCGCGCGCAGCTCGGCGCCCCGGACGCGCACCCGCGCGAACCGGTTGTCGAACGGGAACGCCTCGTAGAGCGCGCCGTACGTCAAGGGCCCCGCAGGCAGGTCGGCGCGCAGGCCCCCGCCGTTGACGATGGCGACGTCGGCCCCGGGCCGCGCGCGCAACATCAGGTCGGTGAACAGGTTGCCGAGGGCGCACTCCGCGCCCCGCGAGCGCTCGAACGCCCCGCCGAGCACGACGCCGAGCGAACGCCCCCGCTGCGCCCGCGCGCCCTCGATCGACGGGGCGACGGCCTGCGCGACCCGCGCATCGACCTGCACCGCCGCGCCTTCGTAGATCCCCGGCACGCAGCGCTCGACGCCGTCCTCCGCGCGGGCCGACTCCGTCGTGCACAAGCGCTGCGGCGGGTGGAGCCGCGCCTCGACCACCCGGCCCGCGGCGCGATCGACGACGAGATCGATCCGCCCGAAGGCCTGGCCATACGACCACGACTCGACGATCGGCACCCCGTTCACGCGGTGCGCCATCGCCTGGTGCGTGTGCCCCGCGACGACCGCGTCGAGCGTGCCCCGCGGCAGCGCCGCCGCCACATGCATGATCTCTTCCTCCGCGTCGCAGCTCGAGAGGTCGTCCGGGTCCTCGAAGCGCGCGCAGTGGCCGCCTGCGTGCGCGACCGCGACGACGACCTGCGCGCCCCGCGCCCGGAGCGCCGACGCCTCCGCGACCAGCGCGTCGACGAGCGGGGTCAGCGCGAGGTCGGCGACGTTCGACGCGAGCGTCGTGCCGAGGGTCTGCTCGGTCGTCACGCCGATGATCCCGATGCGGACCCCGGCCCTCTCGAGCAGCACCGACGGCCACCCCAGCGCGGGGCGCCCTCCCCCCTCGCGCAGCACGAGGTTCGCGTTCAGGAAGGGAAACTCCGCGTCCCGGATCAACGCCCGCAACGCGCCCCGGGGATCGTCGCCGGGGCCGCGCGGCGCGGAGGCCGGACCGACGGGCCCGTAGTCGAACTCGTGGTTGCCGATGGTCACCGCGTCGTAGCCCAGGGCCTCGTAGCCGAGGACGACGCCGGCCCCCTCCTGCAGGTTCGACTCGAGCGTGCCCTGAAACATGTCGCCGCCGTCGAGCAGCAAGACCGCGCCGTCGGCCGCGCGGGCCCGGCGCAGGTTCTCGACGAACCCGCCGAGCACCGGCAACGCGCCGAGGTGCCCGTGCAGGTCGTTGGTCCCGACGATCGAGAGGGTCACGGTCGCAGGGCCCTCCGAGGCCACCGCAGAGGCCACCGCCGAGGCGGCCTCCGGGCGCACGGCCGGGGCACCGCAGGCCGCGCCCGCGGCGAGCGCCGTCGACGCCAGCAGCGTCCCCACGCGCCGCATCGCCGGAGGCCGCGGGGCGTTCGACCCGCGACGCCCTCGACCCGACCCGGCCGGCGGGGCCGTGGACGTGCTCAGGGACATCGGGGATCGCCGTTCTGGATGTCGAGGAGCGTGGCGGTCGCGATCGGCAGCGGATCGCAGCCGTGCGTGTCCTCGCAGACGAAGTCCCACTGCGGTTCGGCCCGCGCGTGGCACGAGAAGCAGTTGCCTCCGAACGCGTTGACGGTGTCCTGCGCGCCCCGCGAGCGAACCGTCGTGCCGCCCGCCCGGGCGTCGAGGGCGAAGAACTCCCAGTCGTTCGTCTCCGGGCTGAACCCCCGGCCGCGCTTGACCATCGCCTCCGAGGGCACGAGCTGCAGGATGGTGCCGACCGGGTAGGTCCCGCCGGTCGGGGAGTTCGCCACCGCGAGCGCCTCGTCGAGGTGCCCCCGCACGTTGGTGATGCGGAAGTGCCGCACCATCGGCCACTCGAGGATGCAGCCGAAGTCGGCGGCCTCGAGCCGCGCGTCCTCGCCCTCGATCTGCGCGTCCCGCCCCGGCGTCGCGTCGGCGGGGTCCGGGGTGCCGGCGTCCACCGGTCCCGCGTCGGGCGCTGGCGTGCCGCCATCCGGCGCGGGAGACGCGCTGCTGCACGCGCCGAGGGCGCCGGTCAGGAGCAGGGAACGGAGCGTGGCGCGGAGCATCGGGGAGCGCGGCATCGCCCCACGCTGCGTCCCCGACCGCGCGCCCGTCAAGCGCCGAAGCGCCGCGCGCACCTGGCGGTCGCCTGCACAGGGCCGCGTCGCGCGCGGTGCCGGCAAGGTCGTGCGGACCAGCGCCTCCGCCTGCTCGCGCGGCGAGAAGACCGTCCGGAACCGCGCGTCGTGACCCTCACCCGTCGGCGCCGGGCGGCGCCTCGTCGATCGGCAGCCCGAAGACCGAACGGCTCAAGAGCGCCGCGCCTGCGACCGCCGCCGGCATCGCGACGAAAGCGCCGAGCGGCACGAGGAACACGACGAAGACCGAGAGCCCGAAGCCGAGCGCGAGCGGCCGCCGCGCCCCGAGCGCCACGCGGCGATCGCGCAGCCTCAGCCCGCGTCGCTCGAAGGGCACGGCCGTCAGTTCGAGCGCGAGCAGCCACGCCCCCACGAGCGCGCCGAGCACCGGCACGACGGTCTGCCCGACCACGGGCAACAGGCTGCCGAGCGCGAGCGGCACACCCGTCACGAGCGAGAGCGCGACGAGCTGCATCGAGTCCGCGATCCGCCCCGGCAGCGCGCGGTGCAGGGGCGTGTCGACCTCGCCCGGCACCCCGCCGAAGCGCGCCTCGATCGCGCGCGCAATCGGCTCGTAGAAGGGCTCGCCGACCAGCAGCGTCACGGCCGTGAACGACGCGAGCGTCACGAGCAGCGCGAGCCCGACGAGCGCGAGCCCGACGAGTGCGCGGGCGACGAGCGGCCACGGTGCATCCCACGCGGACGCGAAGCCCGAGAGCGCCGCCGACCATGCGGGCAGCTCGATCGCGAACAACACGAGCCCGAGCCCGTAGAGCACGGCCGTCAGCATCGCGGGCAGGAGCCCGAGCAGAAAGAGCCGCGGCGTCGTGACCACCAGGCGCGCCCCACGCGCGAGGAGCGTCGCCCCGAGCGCGAGCTCGCGGAGGGTCGAGAGGCGGTGTGACGGGGACGCGCGCATGCGCCCGAGCGTAGGCCAACGCGCCGGGGACGGCCTCGTGCACGAGCACGGCGTCGCGGACGCGCGCTCGAAGGAGCGGCGTCGATGCGTCCTCGAGCGAGACGACGTCGACCTCGCGGTCGAGCGCCTCGGTGAGGCGTGGCCCCGAGCGCGAGCCGGTCGATGCCCGACGTCCTCGAGGCGCGATCGGATGCGCGTCGCGTCACGCCCTGGGCACCCCGGGGCACCCCGCCCCATCCGTTGACGGCGCGGCGCCTCGCGCCGTACTTTGCGGCTTCCGAAGGGTCCCGCTTCCGTCGGGGCGATCGACCGCGCGAACGGCGCCGACCGTCGACGCTGCACTCCGATCGGCCACCCCCTGCGCCCGAACCGTCTCCCGAGAGGCCCCCGATGCGCCCGACGCTCCCGCTCCACGCTTCCACCGTCTGTTCGCCGCGCGTGCGGGCGCTCGCCCTCGTCGCGTTCGCGTCGCTCGCATCGACGCTCGGTGGATGCGACCTGATCGTGTCCTTCGATCGGAGCCGCGTCGCCTTCGACGCGGGCACCGAGGACGGCGGGGCGTTCGACGCAGGCATCGAGGACGGCGGGGCGTTCGACGCGGGCACCGAGGAGGGCGGTGCGTTCGACGCGGGCGCGGACGACGCAGGTCTGTCGGACGCGGGCGCGGACGACGCAGGTCTGTCGGACGCGGGCGCGGACGACGCGGGCGCGTTCGATGGCGGCCCCTCGGACGCCGGTCCGATGGACGCGGGTCCGATGGACGCGGGGGCGCTCCCGACCTGCACCGACGAAATCCAGAACGGCAGCGAGACCGACGTCGACTGCGGCGGCTCGACCTGCGCCAACTGCACCGCAGGGCGCGTGTGCGGGACCGGCGCCGACTGCGTCAGCCTCGTCTGCACCGCGGGCGTCTGCGCCTCGCCGACCTGCACCGACTCCCTTCGCAACGGCAGCGAGACCGACGTCGATTGCGGCGGCTCGACCTGCGCCAACTGCACCGTGGGGCGCGTGTGCGCGACCGGCGCCGACTGCGTCAGCCTCGTCTGCAC
>CAIKNO010000571.1 GCA_903828805.1 uncultured Sandaracinus sp.
CGCCGCCCGAGGTGATGTTCAAGATCCGCAAGGCGACATAGCTGCCGGTGCTCACCGTGGTCGCCATCGCGCCGCGCGAGCGGAAGTCGCCCGCGTAGCCGCCGAACATCCTCAGGTTGGCCGGCGCGAGGAGGACCCCGCTGCCGAGCGAGTAGCTGCCCTCCCTCACGAGCACCGTCGTCCGCGCGCCCGAGGAGAGCTGCACCAGCTCGATCGCACGCGCGAGCGTAGTCGGCTCCGCCGGCGAGCGGCCGAGGTTCGATTCGAGCCCCGTCGGGGTCACGTAGACGAAGGTCGTGGTCCCCATGCCCGACGCGACCACGCCATCGGCCCCGTCACAGTTGGAGTCCGTCCCCAGGTCGTCTGCAGGATCGGCTGCGCCGGTCACGGTGCACGCGTACTCGCAGCCGTTGGTCGGGAGTCGGTCGAGGTTGACGTGGCCCGCCTGGCAAACCTCGCCGCACACGCCTGCCGTGCACGTCGCCACGGTGAACGCGCCCATCGCGGGGCACACCCCCCGACACGTTTCCGCCGACGTCCCGCAATGCGCGGGGTCCGACACGCTCGAGGCGTCGAACGCGATCACGCACTGGTCGGTCACCTCGTCGCACGAGGCAGGCAACGTGCAGAGGTTCGTGTCGTCCGCGCAGACCCGGGCCTCGTGGGCGCACCGCCCGCCGCGGCACACGTCGGAGGTGCAGAATTGCCCGTCGTCGCACTCCGAATTCATCGCGCAGGTCGGCGCGAGCACGCAGCCCGCCTCGTCCGCCGTCATGCCGTCCACGCCCATGCCCGAGGGGTTGCAGGTGCGTCCCGTGCCGCATGCCACGTCGCTCCGCGTGGACGCGCACGCCCCGGTCGCGGGATCGCACGTGTCGACCGTGCACGTCACGCCGTCGGAACAGTTCTTGGCATCGGCGCCGCAGACACCGTCCGTGCACGCCGCGACCGAACACGGGTCGCTGGGCGCGGGGCAATCCTCGCTCCGGATGCACGTGGCGCCTGCGTCCCCTTCCAGCGACGCGTCCTGCGGGCCCGCGTCGAGCGCCGCGGCGTCCCCCGCGGACCCGTCCGGCGTCGCCGCATCGACCGTCGCGGCGTCCATCCCCCCGCCACCGTCGACGGGCGCGCCCGCATCGACGCCGTCCGGCGTGCGCCAGCAATAACGGTCGGCCCGGCACGACCACCCGCTCGGGCATTGCTCGGCGGCCACGCACGCGAGCCGCCCCTCGGGCGGCGTGACGTCGAGACAGCCCAGCAGACCGAACACGCCGAGCGCGAACGCGGCCCCATCGAACTTCCGGATGTGCATCAGAACGCTCCTCCGACCGAGACCCGACCCAGCCCGACACCGACCTGCACCGACGCCGCCCGCGGCGCATCGCCGCCGCCCCCTGCGACCGCCCACACCACCCCGGCGCCCACCCCGACGACACCCACCGCGCAGAGCGCCAGGCCCGCGCCCCACATCGTCTCCGCGGACGCCGCGACGCCCGAGAGCTCCGACCACGCCGCGCCCTGGGCCGCCCCGGTGACCCGTCCCGCGTCACCAACGGCCAAGCCCATCAGCACGGCCCCGACGACCGCCACCGCGACGC
>CAIKNO010000572.1 GCA_903828805.1 uncultured Sandaracinus sp.
CCGTCTTCCGACACCCACGCCGCGCCCGCGACGCTCCCCGCCATGACGGGCGAGGCGCCCGAGCAGGCGCGCCGGAGCGCGGGGTTCGCGACGACGGCGTTCGGCCCGGCGGACGCGCGCGACACGCCGAGGGTGAGCTCGCCCTTCGAGCCCGAGGCCGAGACGGAGGCCGCCGATCCGTGGATCGGGCGGATCCTCTCGAACGTGTACCAGGTCGAGGGCAAGATCGGCGAGGGCGGGATGGGCGCGGTGTACTCCGCGCGGCACGTGCACCTCGGCAAGCAGTACGCCGTGAAGGTGCTCTCGACCTCGATCGCGTCGAACGTGACGGCGGTCGACCGCCTCAAGCAAGAGGCGATCGCGGCGAGCTCGATCGACCACGACAACATCGTGGAGGTCATCAGCTTCGACCGGTACGCCGACGGGGCCGTCTTCATCGTGATGGAGTACCTCCGCGGGGAGAACCTCGCGGACCGCATCGCGCGCGGCCCCCTGACGCTGCACGAGGCGCTCCCAATCGCGCATCAGATCGCGAGCGCGTTGAGCGCCGCGCATGCGCGCGGGATCGTGCACCGGGACCTCAAACCCGAGAATGTGTTCCTGGCCCGGAAGGGCGAGCTGGAGCGCGCGAAGGTGCTCGACTTCGGCATCTCGAAGGTCAAGTCCGCGGACGCCGAGCAAGTGAAGATGACGCGCACCGGCCAGATGGTCGGCACGCCGCTCTACATGTCGCCGGAGCAGTCCCGCGGCGAGAGCGAGATCGATCACCTCGTCGACGTCTACGCCCTCGGGGTGATCCTGTTCGAGATGCTGACGGGCAGTCCTCCCTTCGACGGACGCAACTACTTCGAGCTGCTGTGGAAGCACGGCAACGAGGCGCCGCCGTCGATGCGGAGCCGCAACCCGAACCGGTACATCCCCGACCGGGTGGATGCCGTCGTGATGAGGGCGCTCGCGAAGCGACGCGAGGAGCGCTTCGCGTCGATGGACGAGCTGAGCCGCGCGCTGGCGTTCGCGGCCCCGGACGTGCCCGTGCCGGGGAGCACGTCGCTTCCGCCGGCGCGACAGAGCTCGGAGGTCGGCGTCGCGGAGGCTCTCGCGAGCGGCGTATCGCAGGCACGGACCGAGTCGATCCCGGCCTCCTCGGGCTCGAAGAATCGCGTGCTCGGCGCAGCGGCGTTCGGGGTCGTCCTCTTGCTCGGCGTGGGGTGGGCGGCGCTGCGCTCCGGCGGAGCACCGGCCTCGCCGACACCGCGCGTGCCCGGGGCCTCCACGCTCGACGCCCCGCCTGCGGAACGCGTCCCCTCGCGCCCGACGGAAGCGGCCGACGGCGTCCGCGACGTCGATGCCCTCCCGGCCGGCGCCGGCGCGCGGCCCGACCCGGTCGCGGAGGAGGGAGGCTCCGTGGTCGCGCCCTCGCTGGTCACCGTGACGCTCGAATCGAGTCCGATGGGCGCGGAGGTCCGACTCGGAGACCGCGTCCTCGGGACCACGCCCTGCCGCGCCGAGCTCGTCGATGGCAGCGCCGCGCAGCTCGTGTTCCATCGCGACGGATACCTCGACGCGATGCAGGACGTCGTCGCCGCGGCGGGTGGTCGCGTGTCGCCGACCTTGAGACCGAGGCGCCGCAGCACGGGCAGCGGCGCGCCCGGTTCTTCTTCGCTTCCCATGAAAACGGAGCTCTGAATGGTGGCTCGACGTGGCGTATCCGGCGCCGTGGACGGCGGCATGCGCGCGCGGCGCGTGTGCGCCCGGTGGCTCCCCGCGGCGTGGGGCGCGGCCGTGGCGCTCGCGCTGCTCGGCCCGCTGCTGCATCGCCCCGCGGGCGTCCGGGCCGACGACACGTCCGAGGCGACCGCGCTCTTCGCGAGCGGCAACCGGCACTTCCAGACCGGCTCCCGCGCCTCCGGGGCACGCCGCACCCGCGAGCTCGAGGCCGCCGTCGCCGACTACACCGCGAGCCTGCGGCTGATCCGCAGCCGGAACGTGCTGTTCAACAACGGGCTCGCGCTCGACATGCTGGGGCGCCCCGAGGCCGCGTTCGATCACTTCTCCGAGTACCTGAGGGTCCCGGGACTCTCGGCGGACGAGCAGGCCGAAGGCCAGCGACGCCTCGATGCGCTGCGGGCGCGCGTCGCCGTGCTGTCGATCACGAGCGAGCCCGCCGGCGCCGAGGTGTGGGTCGACCGACGAGATCTGGCGCCCCGCGGTCGGACCCCTTGCGATCTCGCGGTCGCTGCGGGCAGCCATCCGCTCTGGCTGCGGGCCGAGGGCCACACCGAGACGGAAGCCCGCGTCGAGTCCACGCTCGGTTCGACGACGCGCGTCGCCCTCGTGCTGCGCGCGCACCCGGTCTCGCTCCAGGTGCTCGGTCCCCAGGATCTGCCGCTCACGCTCGACGGTGCGGCGATCACGGCCGGTGCGCGGCTCGAGGTCGCTCCGGGCGCGCACGTGCTTCGCATCGGCGGCGAGGGCGAAGCCGGGGTCGAGCGCCGCTTCGACGTCATGGCGGGGAGCGCCCCGATGGTGCTCGACATGGGCGCCGCCGCGGCGGGCCTGACGTCGGAGGCGGCCACGCGGCTGCAGGTGCGGCTGCCGGAGCCCGGCCGCGTGCTGATCGACAACGTCGTGGTCGCCGTCGGCCGCGGGGCCGAGATCCCGGTCGTCGAGGGCGAGCACGACGTGCGTGTCGAGGCCACCGGGCGCGCCCCGCTCGAGCTGCATCGAGCGTTCGCACGAGGCGAGAGCGTGGGGCTCGACGTCGAGTTCCGCAGCGACGGCGGCAGCCTCGACGAGTCCCGCATGGGGTTCGGGCTGAGCACCATCGCGGCCCTCTTGGCCGGCGTCGGCCTCGGGGCCGCCGCGGTCGACTCGATGGGCGCCTGGGAGAATTGCCCCGGCCTCGCCTCGGACTGCAAGGAGCCGCGCGACCGCGTGCAGATGCTCAACGGACTGACGGACACGACGTTCGCCCTCGCGGCGGCGCTCGGCACCGTGACCATCGCGCTCTACATCGCCGACGACGGGCCGCGGGAACCGTCGGCCGGCACGTTCACGGTCGGACTGGCGCCGGTCGCCAGCGGCGGCGGCGCGCTCGTGGCCAGCGGCCGCTTCGGAGGTGCGCTGTGAGCCGCGTCCTGCTCGCCGTCGCGGCGACCCTGCTCGGGGGATGCTTCGGCCTCCTCAACAACCCCGACTTCCGAAGACGCGACGGGGCGATCGAGACGCCGGACGCAGGACCGCCCGATGCGGGCCCCGAGGATGCGGGCCCCGAGGATGCGGGCCCTCCTGACGGCGGCCCTCCCGACGGCGGCCCTCCCGACGCGGGCCCGCTGGACGGAGGCTGCCCGGGAGGCCAGCGATACGAGGCGACCTGCGACGACGAAAGCGACAACGACTGTGATGGCGCCAGCGATTGTGACGACTTCGACTGCGGACGCGCGCTGATCTGCTGCGGCATGGGGGTCGACGTCCTGAACGAGACCTTCGGGGCCACCACCTACAACTCCGCGCTCTGGGCCTCGCTCCCCGCGGGGGCGACGCCGTCCATCGGGCCCGCAAGCGGCAGCCTGAGCACCCTGGGCGCAAGCGCAACCGGCCCCCGCGCGCTGCGCCTGGTGCAATGTCTGCCCATCGATCTGGGCGTGCGGGTCACCGGCACGGCGACCCTGCTCACGCCACCGTGCGCCGGGGAGGCTGCGGCGTGCGAGGAGTACGCGCAGTTCGTGCTGACCCCGGCCACCGACGCCGTCGGCGGCGCGCCGCTGCTCGACGAGCTCGCGGTGCGGATCCTCCGCGAC
>CAIKNO010000573.1 GCA_903828805.1 uncultured Sandaracinus sp.
CCCCTGGGCGGGCGATGGTATCCCCCGCCCGTGCCGAATGAACGGTCATTCAGTCCGGCGTCGCCGGCCGACGGCGGGTCCGCGGCCTCGACGTCGGTCCCGGTGCGGGACGCGGCTGCGCCACGTGCGCCGCGCCGCCCTCGGACCGGTTCCGGTGCGGTCACCAAGCGCGCCTCGGACGATGGGGTCGGGGTGCGCACGCCCCGCGCTGCAATCAAGTCCTCCCCGCAGGGGAAAGGCGCGTCGGCCTCCGGGACCGTCCCCCGTTCCGAGCGCGGCGGCGCGGACAAGCGTGAGCGAATCCTGGCCGCCGCCATCGAAGTCTTCGCGCGCAAGGGATTCTACGCGACGCGCGTGAGCGAGATCGCCAAGGCCGCCGGCGTCGCCGATGGCACCATCTACCTCTACTTCGAGAACAAAGATGCGGTGCTCGTCTCGATCTTCGAGGACCGCATCAGCAAGCTCGTCGCGGTGCTGCGGGCCGAGGTCGACGCCGACGCGCCCTTCGATGCCAAGTTCCGCAAGGTCATCGCGTTGCAGCTCGGCCTGCTCGAAGGGCAGCGCGACCTCGCCGAGGTGGTCACGGTGAACTTGCGCCAGAGCTCTCGATTGCTGAAGCAGTTCGCGACGCCGCTCTTCGCGCAGTACCTCGATGTGCTCGCGAGCCTCGTGGTCGTGGGACAGCGGGACGGCGTGGTGCGGCCCGAACTGAACCCGCGCGTGATGGCGCGGGCCTTGTGGGGCGCGCTCGACGCGGTGGCCCTGACGTGGGCCCTCGGCGGTGGTGAGGCGGGCCAGCTCGTACGATCGGCGGCGCAGGTCACGACCCTGTTCCTCGACGGCATCACCGCGCATCGAGCACCCCAACCTTGACTCGTTGCGTCATGGATTCTAGATCGCCGCGACCCATCGCGGCTGAAGTGCAGGAGGGCCCCCAGTGAAGATCCTCGTTCCCGTCAAGCGTGTCGCCGACCCCGACAACGCGAACAAGGTGAAGGTCTCGGCCGACGGCGCGCGCGTCACGTCGGAGGGACTCGAGTGGAAGTTGAACCCGTTCGACGAGTATGCCGTGGAGGCGGCGCTTCGGCTCAATGAGAACGGTGCCAGCGGCGAGAAGCTCGGCGAAGTGATCATCGTGAGTCTCGGCCCCGACGAGGTTCAGACGACGATCCGGCAGCCGCTCGCGATGGGGGCGGACCGCGGTATTCACGTCAAGGCCGACGACGCGGAGCTCGACTCCACGGTCGTGGCGAAGGTCCTGGCGGCCCTCGTCGCGCAGGAGAAGCCGGACCTCGTGCTCATGGGCAAGCAGGCGGTCGATGGCGATTCGAACACGGCCGGCCAGGTGCTGGCCGAGCTCCTCGGCTGGCCGATGGCGACCTTCGCCATGGCGATCGAGACGGCGGACGGCGGCAAGACCCTGACGATCGGCCGAGAGGTGGACACCGGCGTGTTGACGCTGAAGGTGACCCCGCCCGCCGTCGTCACGGTCGACCTGCGCATCGTCGCGCCAGGCTCGGTCCGCAACGGGGTCACCCCGGACGCGCACAAGTACGGAGAGGGCGCGCGTTACGCTTCGCTCAAGGGCATCATGGCGGCCAAGAAGAAGGCCATCGACGTGCGGACCCTCGCCGACCTCGGCGTGACCGACGGAGCGGTCGTGACCTACACCAAGTTCGAGCGCCCGCCGGCCCGCACGGGCTCGGTGCGGTTCGTCGAGTCGGCGCAGGAACTCGTCCAGCGCCTGAAGACCGAAGCCAAGGTGCTCTGAACGAGCCCCGACCCGAACGAGGAGGAACAGGAACATGACCGATGTACTCGTGGTGGCGGAGCTTCTCGAAGGTGCCTCCCGCAAGAGCACGCTGAGCGCCGTTCGATTTGCCCGGGAGGTCGCCGAGGCGACCGGCGGCGCGTTCGACATCCTGACGATCGGCGAAGGCGCCGAGGCGGCAGCGTCACAGCTCGCTGCGTTCGGCGCGCGCAAGATCTTCACGGCGGAGATCGAGGGCGGCTACGTGGCGGAGCGCTACGCGCCGACGGTGGCCGCGGTGGCGAAGGACGGTGGCCACGGCGTGGTCGCCGCGACCGCGACGACCTTCGGCAAGGACCTCTTGCCGCGCGTCGCCGGCCGTCTGGGAGCTGGTGTGGCGAGCGACATCGCGAGCGTCTCCGTCGATGGCGGTTCGCTCGTGTACCGCCGCCCGATGTACGCCGGGAACATCTTCGGGTTCGCGCGCGTGTCCACGGACGTGCAGGTCGTGACGGTGCGTCAGACCGAGTTCGAGGCGGCGGACGAGGCCGGCGGGTACACGTCCGCCGAGGCCGTGGCGGTGGTCGAGGATGCCGCGGCGTCACGGGTCGAGTTCGTGTCGCTCGAAGCCCAGAAGAGCGAGCGACCGGAGCTCACCGAGGCGTCGATCGTCGTCAGCGGTGGTCGCGCGCTGAAGAGCGCGGAGAACTTCAAGTCCGTGCTCGAACCGCTCGTCGACGTGCTCGGTGCGGCGATGGGCGCGTCGCGTGCGGCGGCGGACGCGGGCTACGCATCGAACGACTTGCAGGTCGGCCAGACCGGCAAGGTCGTGGCGCCCAAGCTCTACGTGGCCGTGGGCATCTCGGGCGCCATCCAGCACCTCGCCGGCATGAAGGGCAGCAAGGTCATCGTCGCCGTCAACAAGGACAAGGAGGCCCCCATCAAGGAGGTGGCCGACTACTTCCTCGCGGGCGACTTGTTCCAGGTCGTGCCCGAACTGGTGTCCGAGATCGAGAAGGCCCGCTGACCGCTCGCGGCGCCTCGGGGACGGTCCAGGCGCGCGGTCGAGTGGCCGCGCGCCTGTGTACTGAGGGGCCAACCTTGCTATCCTTCGGCCCCGTGAGACGTCGTCGACAGAGCTCGGGGAGGCTGGTCGTCGTGGCCTTCCTGGCGGTGCTGGGAGCGGGCGCTCCGGCGCGTGCGGACGGCCCATTCGAGGGCTCCTGGCGGGTGGGTCCCACCCGCGCCGAGGTGGCCATCGAAAGCTGGGGCGGCGACTGCGGTCCGCGCCCCGTGTCGTCCTCGTCCGGGGGCGGCGCGACCATCGGGGTGGTGCAGTCGGGCGACGATCTCACGTTCCAGGAGCGGCCGGCGCACAGCACGCGGGGGTGCTGGAGCGAGAACGGCTCGGTCCGCCGGGTGTCCTCGTCGTTCCAGGCCGGGACCTGGCGGATCGTGTGTCGGACGCCCGAAGACGACCCCCGCGCGGAGACGGGGCAGACGACCCTCCAGGCGGTCGGAACCGACCGGATCGACCTTCGCGATGTGAGCCGGTACGACTGGCAGCTCAACGCGTCGCATTGCGTGGCGACCGTGACCACCACGAGGAGTTTCTCACGGGTCGCGTCCGCGCCCGTCCCGGCCGTGCTGCCCGCGCCGCCCGCCACGGCGCCGGAGGTCGCGGAGGAACCCGCGTGCACTCCGGGGGCTGCCGCCCGCATCGCGTTTCGTCCCGGTCAGCCGGTGGTGCCTCCCGGCGGGCGGCTCTGCGTGTCGGCCCGGGTCGTCGATGCCCGCGGTTGTCCCGTCCCAGGCCGTCCGGTCGCGCTCGCGCTGCGCACGGAGGGGACGCCTTCGGTCCGTCTCCGCGGAAACTGCCTCGAAGCCGAGACGTCGGGCGACGGCGATGCGATGCTCGTCGCGACCGAAGGGGACCTCCGCGGCGAGACGAGGGTTCGGGTCCTCGCGACCGATCTGTCCGACCTGACCGCGGGGCGAGCGACCTCCCGGGGGCCACTGACGGGCATGGCCGGAGCGACCTCCGAGGAGGCCGCGCGCCTGGCGGCGAGGGAAGCCTCGTCGACGTCGTCGTTCCTGGGCCCGGTCGTCGGGTCGTTGCTCGGATTGCTGCTGGCGGCCAGCGCGGTCATCGGCCTCATCGTGGCGGGCCGCAACCGTGCGGCACGACGCGGGGCCCGGGTCGAGGCGGAGGCGGCCGGTGCGGCGATCGCGGCCGATCGACCGCCGTCCGGGGTGTCCGACCCAGCGGGCCGGGAGGCGAAGATCTGCCCTTCGTGTCGGCGAGGTCATGCCCCGGAGGCCGAGGTGTGCGTGGCGGACGGAACGACCCTGGTCCTCTATCGCGATTTCGCGTCGGGAACCGTGGACGGGGCGAACTTCGCCACGAAGTCGTGTCCGACGTGCGGCACGTCCTATCCGAAGGCGACCCGGTTCTGCGGCAAGGATGGAACGACGCTTCCGATGGAGTGACGGCGGCCCGACCCAAGGCGGACCGATGCGAAGGTTCTATGCACACGAACGTGGGCGTTGATCGGCATGGCCTGGCGCGGGTACTCTCTGCGACGCGTTCGGCCGTGCATGCGCCCGAGCCGGGTACGTTCGAGTGGCCCGGAGTGACCCAGGAACACGTCCGATCGAGGGGACTACCGAGATGAAAATCGTCTGCGAGAGCTGTAGCGCCAAATACTCGATTGCCGACGAGAAGGTCGGAGGCCGGAACTTCACGATTCGCTGCAAGAAGTGCGGCGCGTCGATCGTCGTTCGCGGCGACCAGCCGGCGGCGGCCGAGGCTGCGCCCGCCGCAGCGCCCGCGGCGCAGGCGTACGACTACGGCGGAGAGGCCGTCTGGCACGTGCTCGTCGGGGAAGAGCAGCAGGGCCCGTTCGCGCCGAGCCAGATCGGTCAGATGATCGCCGAGAACGCGATCGCCTGGGATGCGTACGTCTGGCGGGAGGGGCTCGACGACTGGAAGCCTGCGCAGGACATCGAGGAACTCGTCCAGCAGATCATGAATCCCGGCAGTGGCGCGGCCGCCGAGACGGCCGCTCCTGCGGAAGACCCGTTCGCCGACGTGGCCACCACGGCCGCGCCGGGGCTGTCGATGGCCAAGGCGGCCGTCGCTCACGATGCGGGCGCCGACCTGTTTGCCCAGAGCGATGCGAACCCGTTCGGTGGGGGCTCGGACGACGATGATGTGGTCGCCTCGGCGCCGGGGCCGCGCGTCAGCATGAGCCAGGCGATGACCGGGGCCCGGAACGAGAACTCCGTGCTGTTCTCGCTGTCGAATCTCCAGGCGCTGGCGACGGGAGGGCCGTCGAATCCGTCCTCGTCCTCGTCCTCGGGGGCGGTGTCGTCTCCTCGACCGGTGGCGGGCGCCAAGCCGGGCATGGCGAGCGGCGAGGGGTCCGGACTCATCGATATCCGCGCGCTGGCTGGGGCCTCGGGCATCGGCGGTGGCGGCGGCGCCGGCAGTGCGCCTTCGCCCGTTCGCGTGGATGACCTGCTCGGCATCGGGACGGCGTCTCAGGGCCTCGGCGCGCCGCTCGGTGCGCCGGTCATCATCGCGGAGGCGAAGGAAGCGCCCGCGGCCAGCGGTGGCAAGGGGATGATCATCGGCGGTGCGCTCGTCGGTGCGGCCGTGCTGGCCGCGGCGGCCGTGTTTGCGGTCGTGACCCTCAACAAGCCTGCGGCCGAACCGGGGGCTGCCGCCATCGGGGCGGTGGCGCCCACGGCGGTGTCGGCGGTGGCTCCAGCGGCGGCGGTGGCGCCGGCGGCGGCGGTGGCGCCGGCGGCGGC
>CAIKNO010000574.1 GCA_903828805.1 uncultured Sandaracinus sp.
CACACCCAGGGCCAGACGCTCGTGTCGCAGGCGAGATCCGGGGCGCACTCGGCGGTGCCCACGCTGCCATCGCACGACTCTCCTTCGCGGAGCGCGGGGACGCAGAGGGCCGGCCGCTGGGTGAAGTCGCAGCCGAGGCCGACGCTGCACACGCCTTCGCAGGGCTCGCCGAGCCCTGGGATCGTCTTGCAGACGGCGGCGAACGCGTCGCACACGAGCCCGGGCGCGCACGACGTGAACGCCCACGCGGAATCGCAGGGCGCGCCGAGGCCGGGCGCGACCTCGCAGAGGCCCGTCGGATCTTCGAACGTGTGCGCGCAGACCGCGCCCTCGGCGCAGCGCTCGAAGCAGGGTTCGCCCGGGCCCGGCGGCGTGCGGCACACACCGGGTCGCGCGGGGCGTCCGCTGCACACGAGCTCGGGCAGGCACGCGTCGTCCGAGGCGCAGCGCGCCCCGATCTCACCCCGCGAAAGGCAGCGCCTCTGCAACGCGGGCTGACACGTCGTGCCGGCGCCGCACTCCGAGCCGCCGAGCGCGCACGGCGCGGTGCCGACCCCGGGCGCGCAGCGGCCATCGTCGCAGCGCAGGCCGAGGGCACATTGCGGCGTCTCACGGCACGCCTCCCCGAGCGCCGAGCCCGCGCCGCACACGCCGCCGATGCACGGCTCGGGCGCGGCGCAGTCTTCGTCGTCGGTGCACGCGCCTCCGCGGGCGACGGGCTCGGCGCAGGTCCCTCCGACGCAGGCAGCGGGCGCGGTGCACAGCGTGGTGCACGGCGCGCCGAGCGCGGGCAGCGCGAGGCACGTCGTCCCATCGCAGCGGCCCTCCCCATCGGCGCAGAGGCCGTCGCCGCTGCACGCACGGCCGATCGGGATGGAGCCGCCGAGCGCGTGGAGGCACGCGCGGTACGTCGCGAAGAAGTCGCGCCGTGGAGGCTGGCAGAGATCGAACGCTCTCTCCGCCGTGCGCCGGCACTCGGCGAGGCGCGCGTCGTCGACCCGGAGCGCCGCGCTGCGCACGAGCCCGGCGAGCGCGCTGCGGTCGGCCTCGGCCGTGCACGACGCGACGATGGTGCGCTCGCACGCGTCGGGATCGGCGGGCGGCGGGCCGAAGCCAGGGCACGCGCAGGTCCACGGCGCCTGGCACTCCGCGTGGGCGCGGACCGCGCAGCGGAGCGCGACGAGGGCGTCGACGACGGGGAAGGGGTCGGGGCCCGCGTCGGGCGTCGCGGCGGCGTCGGCCGATGCGTCGAGAACCTCGGCGTCCCCCGGGGCCAGCGCGTCGCGCGCAGCGTCCGTTGGAACTGCGGCGTCCATCGGCACCGCGGCGTCCGTAGGCACCGCGGCGTCGAGGCCCGCATCGCCCGCGGCGTCGGCGTCCAGGGGAGACGGAGCGGGCGCGCACGCGGCGCTCAGCCAGAGGAGCACGATCGCGAGGGAGCGGCGGTGCACGTCTCAGGGAGCGTAGGAGATGCCACCCCCGATGCAAAGACCGTCGCCCGACAGAAGGGCCGCCCTCGCGGCGGGCGGCAGCGCCCATCGCAGCGCGGGGCGCGAAGCTCTACACTCATGCGGCCCGGGTCGGGGGCGAGGAGCGGTGACGATGGACGAGCGACGCGGTGTCGCACGGAGCGAAGCTTCGAGATCGAGGCCGGGCGCTGTCCCGCTCTTCCTGGCGCTCCTCGTCCTGTCCAGCGCGTGCTCGGTGCGCGAGGGCGAGGAGCCGCGGGATGCGGCTCTCGGTGCCGCGGGGGACGCGGGCGAACCTCTCGACGCGGCCGTCGACGCGGCCCGTTCCGTCGACGCCGCACCGCCGCGCGACGGCGCTGTCTCCTCGGGCGCGGAGGGAGGCGCGCCGGATGCCGGGCTGGAAGAAGCGCTCTGCCCCGTGGATCGGCGCGTCCCGACGGGCTGCGAGCCGGGACTCGACGAGCGCCTCGCGGGGCGCTGTCAGGGGCTCGACGACGACTGTGACGGACGCGTCGACGAGGGCTGCGGATGCGCGCTCGGCGAGGTGCGCCCGTGCTTCGCGGGCCCGCCGGGGCGTCGCGGTCGTGGCGCGTGTGCGGACGGCACGCAGCAGTGCACGGGCGGCTTCGAGTTCGGCGTGTGGGGCCCGTGCGTCGGCGGCATCTCGCCCAGCGCGGAGACGTGCAACGGGCTCGACGACGACTGCAACGGTTGCGCCGACGACCTCGTCGGCTGCGTGCCGGCGGGGACCTGTCCGGGGCCGGACGACCCGCGCATCCCCGTGGGCGCGCCCTTCGTCGAGACCGCGCTGCGCGGCCGTGATTTCTACGGCGGCGCGGCAGTGCGCTGGTCGTGGCACGTCGAGGGCGGGCCTTGCGACGGTGTGCTGCCGCGTCCCTCGTTCACGCTCTCGGACGACACGCGCGAGACGGCGAAGTTCGTCGCGATGCTCTCGGGCGACTACACGGTCACGATGACGGTCGAGGCGCCGGACGGCGCGCTCTTCCGCTGCGTGTTCGTGGTCCACGTGCGCGGCCCGGGCCTGCGGATCGAGCTCTGCTACCCCGAGAGCGAGAGCGTCGATCTGGACCTCTTCCTCTCCGCGCCCGGCAGCACGGCGCCGTGGTTCCTCGATCCGACCGACAAGTTCAGCGCGACGCCGACCGCGTGCGGTTGGCATAACTGCGAGGCCGTCCTGCGCGGGAGCATGGCGCCCGGAGGGGTCGCGGTTCCGCGCGCCGACTGGGGTCACGCCTCGAGCCCCCTCTCCGAGTGCGAGGGTGGGCCGCTCGGCGCGGAGTGGGCCGCGCTCGGCGCGTGCGCCAATCCGCGGCTCGACATCGACAACAACCTCTCCGAGGGGATCGGCGTCGCGGAGAACATCAACCTCGATGAGCCACGCGACGGAGAGCGCTTCCGCGTGATGGTGCACAACTTCACGGGGCTTCGCGCGAGGCCGCTCGTGAACGTCTACTGCGAGGGTCGGCGCATCGCGACCTTCGGGGCCGCGCCCGACGAGGTCCCCGACTTCTTCGACGCGCCCGGCGGCGTCGGCGCGGTGTGGCGCGTCGCCGACGTGACGACCCGACGCGACGCGGCGGGCGGGCTCGCGTGCGACGTCGAGCTCCTGCGCCCCCCGTGGCGCTGGACCGGCTACGACGTCACCTACGGCGATCCGCGTTTCTGACGGTGCGCCCCCGCGGGCGCTGTGGCGCCGGTCGCCGCGGGCGCGATTGACTTCGCGGGCCGGGACGGGGATTCTTTCGCGCACGAAATATCGTCAGGGAAAGCTTCACGTGCGTGAACCCCGACGACAGACCGGCGCGGACCCCGACGAGGTGGCCGCGGCAGCGCGGGAGGAACGTTCGATGTCCAAGGATCTCCGGTTCGACGGGAAGGTCGTCGTCGTCACGGGCGCGGGCAACGGCCTCGGCCGGGCGCATGCCCTCGAGTTCGCGCGCCGCGGCGCGAAGGTGGTCGTCAACGACCTCGGCGGCACGCACACCGGCGAGGGCGCGAGCCAGACCGCCGCGCAGAAGGTGGTCGACGAGATCGTCGCCCTCGGCGCGCAGGCCGTGCCGAACTACGACTCGGTCGAGGACGGCGCGAAGATCATCCAGACGGCGCTCGACGCGTTCGGCCGGATCGACGTGCTGGTGAACAACGCCGGCATCCTGAGGGACGTGTCCTTCCAGAAGATGACCGAGGCCGACTGGGACCTCGTCTACCGCGTGCACGTGAAGGGCGCGTTCGCGTGCACCCACGCCGCGTGGCCGCACATGCGCGACCAGAAGTACGGCCGCATCCTGTTCACCGCGAGCGCCGCGGGCATCTACGGCAACTTCGGGCAGGCCAACTACGCGATGGCCAAGCTCGGCCTCGTCGGCCTCGCGAACACCCTCGCCATCGAGGGCCGCAAGAACAACGTCCTGGTCAACACCATCGCGCCGGTCGCCGGCTCGCGGATGACCGAGACGGTGCTCCCGCAGAACCTGCTCGA
>CAIKNO010000575.1 GCA_903828805.1 uncultured Sandaracinus sp.
CGAGCAGCAAGCGCTTCATGGGCCGCAGCGTACTCCGTGGGCACCGCGCGGCGGCATCGCATGCATCGCGCGTCGGGCGGACGGAGACGGCGTGAACGCACGCGACCAGGGGCATCGCGTACGATGCCGCGATGGCCCCGCGAGAGCGTGACTACTTGTTCTATGGCGCGACCACCGCGCTCTGCTCCGTCTGCCTGCGGCGCGTGGACGCCAAGGAGCTGATCGAGGGCGAGCGGGTCTGGTTGCAGAAGCGCTGCCCCGAGCATGGCGTGCAGCGCGTGCTGCTCGCGGACGACGCCCGGTACTGGCGCATGGCCCGCGAGCAGTTCCTCAAGCCACCCGAGCAGGTCGCCCGCTACAACACGAAGTTCGAGCACGGGTGCCCCTACGACTGCGGCATCTGCCCCGAGCACGAGCAGCATGGCTGTCTCTCGCTCCTCGAGATCACCGACCACTGCAACCTCCGCTGCCCCACGTGCTACGCGTCGAGCGGGCCCGAGCGCACGACCCACCGCGACCTCGCGGTCATCGAGCGCATGCTCGACCGCATCGTCGCCAACGAGGTGCACCCCGACGTCGTGCAGATCTCCGGGGGCGAGCCGACGCTTCACCCGCAATTCTTCGAGGTGCTCGACGCGTGCCGTGCCCGGCCGATCCGTCACCTCATGCTCAACACCAATGGGGTGCGCATCGCGCGGGAGGACGGCTTCGCCGAGCGCCTCGCGGGCTACGCGCCGGGTTTCGAAATTTACCTGCAATTCGACAGCCTCGAGGAGGCGCCCCTGCGCACGCTGCGGGGTGCGGACCTGCGCACGGTGCGCGCGCGCGCGCTCGAACGGCTCGACGCGCTGAACCTCTCGACGACGCTCGTCGTCACCCTGCGGCGAGGCCTGAACGACCACGAGATCGGCGACATCGTCCGGCACGCCACGACCCATCGCTGCGTGCGGGGCGTGACCTTGCAGCCGGTGCAGGACGCGGGCCGCAACGACGGCTTCGTGCAGGAGGAGCATCGCCTCACCCTCACGGAGGTGCGCCGTCGCCTCGTCGAGCAGTGCGACTTCCTCACCGAGGACGACGTGCTCCCGGTGCCTTGCCACGCCGACTGCCTCGCGATGGCCTACGCCCTCAAGCAGGACGACGGCAGCGTCCGCGCGTTGACCCGTCACGTGCCGCGCGAGGCGCTCCTCGACGGGGCGCGCAACACCATCGTCTTCGAGTCCGACCGGAAGCTGCGCGAGCAGCTCTTCGCCACCTACAGCACCGCGCACGGCCCGGAGTCCGCGGCCGCGTCGCTGCAGCAGCTGCTCTGCTGCTTGCCTTCGGTCGGCGGGGTGCCGGACCTCACCTACGACCGCGTCTTCCGGGTCCTCATCATGCAGTTCCTCGACCGGCACACCATCGACCTCCGGAGCATCCGCAAGAGCTGCGTGCACATCGCGCACCCCGACGGAAAGCGGGTCATTCCCTTCGATGCCTACAACGTGCTCTACCGCGACCGGCTCGAGGAGGAGGTCTTGACCCCGTTGCGTCGGCGTCAGGCCGCGGGCCGCTGATGTACGCGTTCTTCGTGCTGTCCGGGCTCGGCCTCTCGGCGCTGATCGCGCGGGCCTTGCCGTCGCCGTCGTCGGTCGCGCCCGCGGACCGCGTGTGGCTGCGGGCGGCGGCGCTGACCGGCGCGGTGCTCGGGGCCTACGGGTTCGAAGCGCCGGCCGATCTCTTCGGCTGGGCGTACCGGCCCGAGGGCGCGCCCGAGGTCGGTCTGCTCGGAGGGCGGACGGTCCTCGGCGGGATCCTCGGGGGATGGGGAGCGGTGGAGCTCTGCAAGGCGTGGCGTGGGGTGCGCGGCTCGACGGGCGATCTGTTCGCGCTGCCGCTCGCGGTGGCCCTCGCGGTCGGTCGGCTGGGGTGCGTGACCGAGGGGTGCTGCCCAGGCGTGCCCGTCGAGCGGGGGAGCGTGTGGGCGCTCGTCGATGGAGTCTTGCACCGGACCCCGGAGCGCTTCCCGGCCACGCTGCTCGAGGCCTATTTTCACGTGGCCGCGGCGGTCGTGTTGTGGGCGACGCGGGCGCGCGCATGGCCCGAGGGCGTGCGCTTCGCCGGGTACGTCGGCGCCTACGCCGTCGCTCGTTTCGCGCTCGAGTTCGCGCGCGAGAACCCGCGGCTCGTGCTCGGGCTGAGCTGGTACCAGGGGCTCTCGGGGCTGCTCTTCGCGGCGGCCCTCGTGCGGGGCGCCTCGGCATGGCGCCCGGGGTGGGCTCAGCCTGCGACGATGGCCAAACAGGTGCCGAACGCCAGCGCGCAGCCGGCGACGAACATGACCACCGCGAGGCCGAAGTAGGCCCAGAGCGAGACGGGCTCGCCGCCGGCCGCGGTCCGCGCCTTGCTCTTGTTCGACAAGAGCACGATCGCGGTCACCGGCGTGGCGATGGGGAACACGAGCCACACGAGGTAGATGAACGGGAGCAGGTCGTCGCCGGACACGCGCGCCTCCTCAGACCCACTTCTCGCGGCGGTACCACGAGAGCGCGTCGCGCACCCCGGCCTCGACGTCGAGCGTCGAGCGCCACCCGGTCGCCGTCCGCAGCGCGGCGCTGGTGGAGGTCCACGCGTCCTGCGCGCCCATCTTCGCCTTCTGTCGATTGAAGAGCCGCGGCTTGCCATCGACCCGCGTGGCGAGCTCCCCGCCGAACGCCGCGAGATGCACCAGCGCCTCGGGCAGGTCGAGCTCGAACACGTTGCGATCGGCGGCCCGGACGATGGCGGTCTGGAACTGCTCCCACGTCAGCGGCGTGTCGTCGCAGACGAAGAAGCCCCGGCCGACGGCCGCGGGATGCGTGGCCGCGCTCAGCGTCGCGCGCACGAAGTCGTCGACGTGGATGGCGGAGAACCACCGCTTGCGGTTGCCGAAGAACACGTTGCGGCCGCGGGAGATCTCCTTGAAGAGCTCGAAGTAATCGACGTCGCCGGGGCCGTACACGCCGCCGGGGCGCAGGATGGTCCACGGCACGTCGCGGCTCGCCTCGACCGCGTGCTCCGCCTCGAGCTTGCTCTGCCCGTAGAACTCGATCGGCCGGCGCGCGTTCGACTCGACGTGCGGCGTGCCGATGGCCGAGGGGCCGTAGCTCGTGAGGGAGCTGACGTGCACGAAGCGCGTCAACCCGCCGTGGCCCCGCTCCAGCGCGGTCAGCAGGTTGCGGGTGGGCATGACGTTCGCCTGGCGGAAGTCGTCGTACGTCACGCCCTTGGTCGCGCCCGCGACGTGCAGGACGAAGTCGGGCTTCTCGTCGGCCATCAGCCGGGTGAGCCCCTCGACGTCGCCGTACTCCGCTTCCACCGAGCGGCCGGTGCGCGCCGCGGGCGAGCCGCGCCGCCGGATCGCGACGACGTCCACGCCCTGGGCGAGCAGCGCGTCGCGCAGCCGCCCGCCGATGAACCCGCTCGCGCCCGTGAGGAGCGCCTTGCCCTCGATCTTCGGCATGTCCGCCATGGGGCGCCGATCTAGCACGGCACGGGCGCCGCACGAAACGCACGTCCCGGTCTCCCACGCGCCCGCCGCCGCGACGCCCCGCCGCCGCGACGCCCCGCCGCCGCGACGCCCCGCCGCCGCGAGGCCCCGCCGCCTCGGCTCAGCCCTGCAGCACGCGCAGCGAGCCCTTCACCACCCCGTAGCCTCCGTCGGTGCGAAGCGCCGCCCGCGTCTCCTTGGGCCCGACCCGGCCCTCGAGGAGCGCGCGGTACGACGCGACGAGAAGCGCGACCTCCGCTTCGCCTTCGCGCACCAGCTCGATGCGGAACCGTCGAACTCCGCGCTCGCGGAGCCGCGGCACGAGGTCGGCCGCGCTCTGAGCGCGCGCATGGAACACCGTGTTGCGGCATCCGACGTCGGCCTCGATGGGGTGGTCCATCCCTGCGCGGTCCCGCAGCGCGAGCTGGTGGTGCTCGCAGGGGCGCCCGCACGTCCGGTGATCCTTGCCGGTGCCGAGGTGCGCGGCGATCACGCAGTGCTCCATGTGGAAGAGCGGCATCGGGTGGTGGAGCACGACCTCGGCGCGCTCCGCCAGCGGGCCCTCGAGCAAGGCGAGCAACTGCGCGGCGTCGAGGTCGAACGAGGGGGTGAACGCCGAAAGGCCGCGCCCGAGGGCCTCGGCCGCCGAGGCCCGGTTCGTGATGTTCAACGAGAAGTCGCCGACCCGCGCGATGCCGTCGTCGGCGCCGCTCGACTCGTGCAGCGCGCCGAGCCCGCGTACCAGCAGCGCGTCGGGGGAGAGGCCGCGGAGAAACCGATCGATCTTCTCCTCGCCGGGCTTGCGGATCCGCGGCGGGGCGAGGGTCAACGGCACGCCGGGATGCTGCGTCCGGAGCTTGCGCACGGCCTCGCCGGTGCCGGTCAGCTCGAGGAAGTCCAGGGTGACGCCGTCCGCGCCCGCGGCGATCGCGGCGAGCGCCTGCGGGAGCGTGCGGCAGAGCACGAAGAGGCCTTCGGACATCGCCGGGGCCGGCCACGGCATCGGAGCGTCGGCCCACGACCCGGCCTCGGACGCTCGCACCGGGTGCGGGCGATGGAGGTCCTGCAGCAGCGCCTCGACCACCGCCCGCCGCGCGCGGTTCAGCGACGAGACCGGCACCATCGCGTCCGGCGGGAGCGCGACCTCGAGGTCCCGGAGCACGAAGGGCGTGTCGCCCAGCCGGCCGAGCTGGGCGCGGAGGCGGGTCTCGTCGAGAGGGTGCCGCTCCGCGCGGGTCAGCGCCGTGTCGCCCCGGACCTCGGCGCGGCCGCCGCGCTCGCTCTGCGCACGGATCGTCGGGGCCTGCCCGAGCTCCCCCTCGATGCGGAGATCGAGCGCGACCGCGTGGGGGCTCTGCTCGAGCCGCGTGAGCACGGCCCGCTCTCGTGCGGGATCGCTCGTGCGCCACACCCTGCGCCCCGCCTGCGCCGCGCGGACGTCCACGTCGGGACCGAGCCACACGCGGTCGCCCTCCACGTCCCACACGCGCCCCCCGACCTCGCCCTCGCCGGCCCGGCCACCCTCGACGAGCAGCCCGTCGCCGCGCGCGATGGGCACGCCCTGCTGCACCACGAGCAGATCGCGGCCGCGTTCACGAACGACGCCTCCGCAGCGCCCGACCTCGAGCCCGCGGTGGTCGCAGCTGCGCCCCTCGACGAGCCTCAGGTGATCCACCCCCGCGAGGAAGCCGGGCCCGGAGCCGCGCGAGAACGCCTGCAGCGCTTCCAGTCGCGTCTCTTCCTCGACCCCGGAGGGCGCGCCCGCGAGGGCCGCGTCGATGGCGCTTCGATACAGGCGCGTCGTGGCCGCGACGTAGTCGGGCCCCTTGAGCCTGCCCTCGATCTTGAGCGAGACCACGCCCGCCTCGAGGAGCCCCGGCACCAGCGCGCTCGCCTCGAGATCTTCGGGCGACAGCAGGTAGGCGAGGTCCCCGAGCTCCTTCAGCGCGCCATCGACCACGAGCTCGTACGGCAAGCGACACGCCTGCGCGCACGCGCCCCGGTTGGCGCTCCGTCCGCCCAGCGCCTCGCTCGTCAAGCACTGGCCGGAGTACGCGATGCAGAGCGCGCCGTGGACGAACACCTCGAGCTCGACCTCGGGCACCGCACGGTGGATGACCGCGATGTCCTGCACCGAGAGCTCGCGGGCGAGGATGACGCGGGTGGCGCCGAGGTCCCGCGCGAGGCGGACCGAACCCTCGTCGGTGCACGTCATCTGGGTCGACGCGTGCAGCGCCATGGTGGGGGCGAGCGCGCGGGCCAGACGCGCGACGCCGAGGTCCTGCACGATCAAGGCATCGACGCCGGCGGCGGCGCACGCGCGGATGGCGCGCTCGACCGTCGGGAGCTCGTCGTCGAACACCAGGGTGTTGAGCGCGACGTAGCCGCGGACCCCGTGCCCGTGCAGGAACGCCATCGTCTCCTCGAGCTCGCCGGGATCGAAGTTCGCGGCGCGCGCGCGGGCGTTGAGGCCGTGCAGGCCGAAGTAGACCGCGTCGGCGCCGGCGAGCACGGCGGCGCGCATCGCCTCGCGGTGGCCGGCGGGGGCGAGGATCTCGGGCCGGGAAGAGCGGGTCATGCAGCGGGCCTCGTAGCAGGGAACGGCGGACGGCGTCGACCCGCGCGGACGCGGGGGCACGACGGCGCTCAGCCCCGGGCGCGCTCGCGCTCGAATTCTTCCGGGTCGTGCGCGCAGAAGACCCGCACCTCGCCGCCGGCCGCGAGGGCGCGGAGCCGCGCGTGGTTCTCCGTGATCCGGCTGCGATCGAGGGCCAGCGAGCGCTCGAAGATCTGCAGGCCGAGGGGCAGCGCGCCGCGCGCCGGATCGACCGAAGCCCCGTGAAAATAAGCGTCTCCGCAGTGCAGCAAGGGCCCCGAGGGCCCCTCGACCGCGACCGCGGCGTGCCCTCGGGTGTGGCCCGAGAGCGGCACCAGGGCGATCTCGTCGCCCAGGCCCGAGAGGCCGCGCACCTGCTCGAAGCCG
>CAIKNO010000576.1 GCA_903828805.1 uncultured Sandaracinus sp.
GATGTTCTTCTTGATCGGCTTGGTGGTTCTCGTGACGGTGCTGGCGGTCGCCGGGGCGGTCTTGGTCGAGGTCGGCAGGTCGGTGTCGCGCGGGTTCGGGCGTGTCGCGGGGTCGATGGCGGACGGGGTGGGGCGACTGGTGTCGACGGTCTCGCGCGGTCCGGCGACTCCACCGGGGGCGTTGAGCGAGCGGGAGCTGCAGCAACTGTCGGTGACGGCGGTTCACAATCCACGGGTCCGGCGGGCGCTGGAGCTGCGGAATCGGATCGCCCGGACGGTGTCGGTCGCGCGGCGCGACGCGACGAGGTTCCAGGTGGACGAGACGCTCCGCTTGCTCGGTCGACACGAGGCGCGCCTGGACGAGATCGTGGAGGCGATGTCGGCCAGCCACGCGTCGACGGCACGACGGGAGCGGCACGAGCTCAAGGGGCGGCTCTCGGAATCCACGGACCTCGCCGAGCAACGCTCGCTGCGCGAACGCATCGCGGCCCTCGAGGCGCGGGAACTGAACGTCGACCGGCTGCGCGCCCGGCTGGGGTCGCTGGCGTCCGACGCGGAGCGCTGCGTGCTGGCGCTCGACAATCTGTCGATGACGGTGCTCGACGCGCCGATCGAGGACACGCGCTCGTCGAGCGGGCGTCTGGCGGCCGCGCTCGATCGGGTGGACGAGGCGAGCCGCGAGCTGCGCGATCACGCGGACGCGGAAGATGAGGTGGGCCAGCTGTTGCGCCCGGACTTCGCCGCCCGACGCGCGAGGGCTCGATGACGGGATGTCGCAGGCGGTGGTGCGATGGGGTGCCAAGCACGGGTGGAGCGGTGTTGGCTCTCGCGGGGTGAGGGGCAGCTTCCTGGTCTCGAATCGATCGGGGAGTCCCACCGTCGGAGCCGCCGCTTCGCCGGGTCTCGCGCCCGGGCGGGTAGGAGGGCCGGATGTTTGGCCTTCCAGGCTCGGCGCGCTGACGCCGCGCACCGCCTCGCTCATCACGGGCGCAGGGGGGCTTGGATGCTTGGCGTTGCGGGCTCGGAGCGGGGTGCTTGCCGTCGATGGCAAGGCTCGGCCGGTTCGAGGAAAAGGGATGTCGGTTGGTGGAAAATGGAGTGAAGTCGAGGGGTTCGGGAGGTCGGGGCAAGGGGACTCGGCCGCGGTGGACTTCTGGGTCCTGCGGGGCCGAGTACGCTCGACGGACGGGGCGAGCCTGGGAAGACGACGCGCGTCTGGGGTGGGCGCTCGCGCTGCGGGAGTGGGTGTCGCTCCACGGAGCCCGGGCGATGGCGGCGTTCGGTCGGCAACGCGCGGGCGGCAAACCGCTCGGGGAGGGGACGCCGGTGCCGGACTGGGTGCGCTCGGGGATCGTGTCGCTCGGGCCGGCGTTTCGGCTCTACGCGACGGTGGACCCGACGTGGGGGGTGCTCGCGGACCATCCGTGGGTGGTCGAGCTGTGCGGGTGGTCGGGGCACGAGGAGGGGTTCGCTGCCCTCGCGGCCCTGGCGAATGGGCCGGGAAGCGAAGCCTCCGACGCGCCGTCGGAGCTCGCGGCGCTGGCACGCTCGATCGAGCAGGCTTCGGCCGCCTTGCCGCAGGAGGTCTTCGACCGCCGTCGGGACGGGCCGCTGCGGGCGTTCACCGCGGGGGTGCTCGCCCGGGCCGGGCAGCATGGGTGGAGCGACGCGCCGCGCGAGGCATCGGCCTCCGAGGTGAGCCTGCTCTGCGAGGCGGTCGGACTCGAGAGCTCGCCGAAGCTCGATCTGGCCCGCCGGCGCTGGGTCGCGCGGCTCGGGCGATGGTCGATCCCCGCGCATCGCTCGCTCGAGCTGGCGATGCTGGCGACGCTCGACCAGGCCTTCGATGGGACGCTCCCGCCCCGGCCCCACGCGGACTCGGCCGGGGCGATCGCCATGCGAGGGCCGGTCGTCGGGTGAGGGCCGCGGGGACGGGCGAGGGCGGGGGGGGGGTGGAGGCCGACGGGCGGAGAAGGGCCGGGTGTCGAGGGCGCGCGGGGAGGCCGTGAGGGAGGTGGATGGCGGCCCACGGGGCGAGACGGGAGGGGGCGCGGGGAGGGGTGAGGGCGGTCGGTGTCGGGTCGATAGGGCAGGGCCGAAGGGGACGGGATCGGGGCCCCGGCGTCGTCCGTGCCGTTTGTGACCGGGTCGGTCGCGCGGAATGGCTTTGAAAACATGGACTCCGGGGCCGCGCCCACGCAGGTGTTGGGGATGGCCGACTTGCCGCTCTTGCCCGGTTCTCCTCCGAGGCTCCTCTCGAGGCAGAATGCTGCTCGTTACCTGCA
>CAIKNO010000577.1 GCA_903828805.1 uncultured Sandaracinus sp.
CGCTCACCGGCACCTCGTTCGCGGTGAACACCGCGGCCATCCAGGCCCGGGTCGGCGGCAGCTGCGTCGCCGGCCAGTCGATCCGCACCATCAACGCGGACGGCACCGCGGTCTGCGAGGTCGATGACGGCGCCACGTACACCGCGGGTGCCGGGCTGACTCTGACGGGGACGACGTTCGCGATCCCGAACAACGTGTTGACGGCCGCGATGCACACGTACGGAGCACCGATGCGCATGCCGCTGTTCCCGAACGCGCCCGCGGCGGCCTGCGGGACTGACGCCATCGGGGGCAACGAGTTCGGCTCGACCGCGTCCACGACGGGCGTGTACGTCTCCAACCTGTTCTACAATGAGGCTGCTGCACCGCTCGGACTCGGCACGGACTTCACCCGCGCCCGCCTCCAGGTCCAGTGTCGAGGCGAGGGCATCATCGAGCTGTTCGCAGAATGCGGCACGGTGCCGCTGGCGAGCATCACGTGCGGTGGCGGAGCGCGTCCGTGGACGACCACGAGCGCAGAATTCGTTCCCGCGACCGCCGGCTGGAACCTGCGCGTCCGCGCCACGACGGGCACGCTCGAGTGGGCGTACCCGGGCATCATCCTCTACTGATCCGAGGCCGAGGCCCGCGCCCGGCGGAGACCGTCCCGCGAAGACGGCGACGCGTCCCAGCGCTCGCTCGAACCCGTGCCTTGCGGCTCCGAGGAAACATGAACCGGACGAGCGTCGAGGCCTACCTCCGCGATGGCTGCGGGCGTTGCGACAAGTACCAGACACCGGCGTGCAAGGTGCATCGCTGGACGGCCATCCTCGTCGAGCTCCGCACGCTGGTGCGGGCTTCCGGGCTCGTCGAGGAGATGAAGTGGGGCTCGCCCTGCTACACGCTCGACGGCCGGAACGTCGTCATGCTCGTCGCGTTCAAGGACGCGTGTGCGCTCCAGTTCATGGAGGGCGCGGCCCTCGTGGACGACGAGGGGCTCCTCGAGGCTCCGGGGCCGAACTCGCGCTTCGTGCGCTCGCTCCGTTTCCGATCCGCCGAGGAGTTCGAGGCGCGGAAGGACCTGGCCGCCCGGCTCGTCGCACAGGCGAGAGTCCGTGCGCACTCCGGAACGAAGTTGACCGTCGAGCCCGCCGACGATCCGATCCCGGTCGAGCTCGAGCGGCGGTTCGCCGCCGATCCCGCGCTCAGCAGCGCCTTCGAGGCCCTCACCCCGGGGCGACGACGAAGCCACATCCTCCACATCGCCGGGGCGAAGCAGAGCGAGACGCGGGCGCGACGGGTGGACCGCTGCGCCCCGGACATCCTCGCGGGCCGAGGCTTCCACGAGCGCTGACGCCGCCGGACGACGAGGGTCATCGCGCGCTCGGCGACCGGGGCCCGCGACGGACACGGCCCGCGACGGACACGGCCCGCGACGGGCTCGCCCTGGGATCAGACGGTCGAGACGGCGGGACCTATCGGGGCGGTCTCGAGGAACTTCCACTGCTCGTTGTCGCGCTGCAGCCGCAGCAGCTCCCACTGATCGCGGAGCAGGGCCACGGGCTTGCCGTCGATGTCGGTCACCGCGAGCGGGATCCGCCGGGCCTCGAGTTCCTTCGGATCCTTGGCCCCTTCGACCCAGCGCGCGAAGCTGAACGGCATCCGCTCGACGGCGACCTTCGCGCCGTATTCGTGCTCGAGGCGGTACGCGAGCACGTCGAACTGGAGCACGCCGACCACCCCGAGGATCGGATCCTTCTCGCGGCCGGGCTGGAAGAAGAGCTGCAGCGTGCCCTCCTCGGCGAGCTCATCGATGCCCTTCTGCATCTGCTTGCGCTTGAGCGGATCGAGCAGCGTGGCGCGCGCGAAGAACTCCGGAGAGAAGCGCGGCACGGCGTCGAAGGTCACCGGAGGGCTGCCCGTGCAGAGCGTGTCGCCAATCCGGAAGAGTCCCGGGTCGTGCAGCCCGACGACGTCACCCGCCCAGGCCTCGTGGACGGTCTGCCGCTCCTGGGCGAAGAGCTGCTCGGCCCGCGCGAGCCGGATCTCCTTGCCGAGCCGGTAATGCCAGACCCGCATCCCGCTCTCGAACTTGCCCGAGCAGATCCGCACGAACGCGATCCGGTCACGGTGCTGCGGATCCATGTTCGCTTGCACCTTGAACACGAACGCCGTGAAGCGATCGTCGCCGGGCGCGACGACGCCGGAGGAGGTCGCCCGCGGACCGGGGGGCGGGCAGATCCCCTGGAAGGCCTCGAGGAAGGGCTCGATGCCGAAGTTGGTCAAGGCCGAGCCGAAGAACACCGGGCTGATCTCGCCGGCGAGGAACCGGGCGTGGTCGAACGAGTCGCCGGCCCCCGTGACGAGCTCGACCTCGCTGCGGAACTCGTTCGCGAGCTCCTCGCCGACGAGCTCGTCGATCTTCGGATCGTCGATGCCGCCGGTCTGCATCGGCGCGCGGGACGCGTTCTTGGCCGTGCGGTCGAACGTCAACACCTGCCGGCTCTCGACGTCGTAGACGCCCTTGAAGCGGTCGCCCGAGCCGATCGGCCACGTGCGCGGCACCGTCCTCATGCCGAGGACCTCCTCGATCTCGCTCATCAGCGCGAACGGGTCGCGCGCGGGGCGATCGAGCTTGTTCACGAACGTGACGATCGGCGTGCCTCTCTGGCGGCACACGTGGAAGAGCTTCTTGGTCTGCTCCTCGACGCCCTTGGCCGCGTCGATGAGCATGATGGCGCAGTCGGCCGCCGTCAGCGTGCGGTAGGTGTCCTCGCTGAAGTCCTGGTGGCCCGGGGTGTCGAGCAGGTTGTAGCGGATCCCGCCGAACTCGAACTGCAGCACGGAGCTGGTGATGGAGATGCCGCGCTTGCGCTCGAGCTCCATCCAGTCCGAGGTGACCGCGCGCTGTTGCTTGCGGGCGTGCACCGCGCCGGCGCTGTGGATGGCGCCTCCGTAGAGGAGGAGCTTCTCGGTCAGCGTGGTCTTGCCCGCGTCGGGGTGGGAGATGATGGCGAAGGTGCGACGCCGCTCGTGCTCGGGCTGCATACGAAGGCGCGGACGCTAGCACACGCCCGGGCGGCGTCAGGCCGCCCAGCGGTCACACCGCAGCCTCGGTCAGACCGCAGCCTCCATCACACCGCGGCCGCGGTCAGACCGCGTCGCGCGCGCCGTGGAGCAACTCGGCGGCCGCTTGCCTCGTCTTCTTGGTGATCGTCAGGCCGCCGAGCATCCGCGCGACCTCCTCGAGCCGCTCGGGGGCCGCGAGCCCGACGATCTCGCTGCGGGTGCGCTCTCCGACGACGTCCTTTCGGACGAGGAAGTGCCGGTCGGCGTAGACCGCGATCGGAGCGAGGTGGGTGATGCAGAGCACCTGGTGATGCCGGGCGACCTCCCGCAGCTTGCGACCGATGACCTCGGACACCGCGCCG
>CAIKNO010000578.1 GCA_903828805.1 uncultured Sandaracinus sp.
GGCCGGATGCCATCGAGGTGGCGCTCGATGCGGCGCGTCGAGGCGACGATGGGATCGTCGGCGTCGAACGTGTCGAGCAACGCCGTGTCCACGCGGACGGAGCTCCACGCCCACACGCAGGGGACCGTGAGCACGACCGTCACCAGGAGCACCTTCCACGGCCGGCGGAGCAGCCAGGCCGTGCCCTTCAGCAGCCACGCCTCGAGCCGGCCGCTCTTGGGCGCCTCGTCGACGCCGCCGCGGCCACCCCGGGGCGCCGGCAGGAACGTCACCGCCGTCGGGACGAAGAGCATCAGGAGCAGGTACGAGAGCATCACGCCGAGGCCGGCGACCGTGCCGAATCGGCGAAGCATCTCGGTCTGCGCGACGAGCAGCGAGCCGAAGCCGATCGCGGTGGTGAACGACGTGAGGAAGCACGCGATCGCGAGCTGTCGCAGCATGCGGCGCGACGCCTCCACGCGGTCGGTGGTGCGTCGCGACTCCTCGACGTAGCGGCCCACCACGTGCACCGCCTCCGAGATCCCCATGATGATGAGCAGCGTCGGCAGCGTGCTCATCAGCACGTCGAGGGGCGCGCCGACCCAGCCCATGATCCCGAGCACGCAGACGACCGTGAGGCCCACGGTCGCGAGCGGCAGCAAGGTGCCCGGCAGCCAGCGGAACGAGAGCAGCAGAAGCACCATGCACACGAGCAGCGAGAGCGGCACGAGGAAGATCTGGTCGGCGATGACGGCGTCGCTGATCGCCGTCCGCAGGTGCGGCAGCCCCGCCGGATACACCTCGACCCCCGGAGGCGGCGGATGGGCGGCGAGCCACGCGTCGATCGCGTGCACGGCGTCGAGGCGGAGCGGCCCGGTGCCGAGCGCCGGATCGAGGAAGAGCACCACGGCCGCGAGCCTTCGATCGCGGCTCACGAGGCGGCCGAGCAGGAGCGGGGAGTCGTCGAGACCGGCGCGGATCGTCTCGGCGTCGGCGTCGGTGACCTCGGTGCCACGCACGACGCCGTGGAGGTCGGCGCTGCCGTCCCCCACGCGCTCCGCGATGCTGTAGAGGCCCATCGGGAACAGGTCCGGGGCGGACGCGACGAGGGTCTCGAGCGCGGCCTCTATGGCCGGCTCGACCGGGGCCGGCCCCGGCCCTTCGTCGTCGAGGGTGTCGAGGGTGTCGAGGGTGTCGGCGCTCGGGGACGGGCGCGCGCCGGGCATCGGCGTGGTCGTGAGGCCCTCGACGCGCACGACCCGCGGATCGTCGCGGAACGCGGTGGCCACCTGATGCACGTAGCCGAGCGGCACGCGCTGGGTGACGTCGTCCGCCTCCACGAGGATCGCCACGACGCTGTCGTGGTCGCCGAACGCCTCGTGCAGCGCCTGGACCCGGGCGGCGTAGCCCTGAAACGAGACGAGGAGGTTCTCCGGCGACGAGTCCGCCTGCAGGCGAGGCAAGCCCGCCGCGCACACGACGACGAAGACGGCGAGGACCCCGAGGATGGGACCGCGGCGCCGGGTGATGAACGACGCCGTGGCGTCGAGGAAACGATCGAACATCGGGGGACCGCGCTTGCCGCGCGCGTCTCACTCCGAAGGGCCCCCTCGCGAAGGGCCGTGACAGCCCGTCCCGAAGGTGCTTCGAGGCCTCGGACCGAGGCCTACGCGCGGGGGTCGATGGTGGGCGAATGCCCTCGCGGAAGCAAGCAAATCGCCAGCCCGGACGAAGGCCGGCCCGGGCCGCCGAGGGCTCATTCCCAGAGCGCGCAGGCCGCGCGCGAGGCCCCTTCGGCATCGCGGACGCTTCGGTCGAACACCCGGTGCGCATCCCCCGGCAGGGTGTGCTCGGGCCATGCGGCGACGCCATCGACGGACGGCTCGCCCGAGCGCACGAA
>CAIKNO010000579.1 GCA_903828805.1 uncultured Sandaracinus sp.
ACGAGCAGGCCGAAGCGCGAGGGCCCGACGCGCCGCACGAGGGACTTGTCCACGAGGGCCTGCACGGCGTCCACGGCCCACAGCGCGTCGAGCTCGAGCACGGCCTCGGCCGCCTCGAGGGTGAAGCCGCCGTCGAACACCGAGAGCTGACCGAGCGCCGCCCGCTCGTCCTCGGAGAGCAGATCCCACGACCAGTCGATGGCGGAGCGGAGGGTCGCCTGCCGCGCGCGTCGGCCGCCGGCGGAGGCGAGGAGCTTGAACCGCGCGCTCATCCGCTGGAGCAGCATCGGCAAGGGCATGACGCGCACGCGGGCGGCGGCCAGCTCGATGGCCAGCGGGAGGTTGTCGAGCAGGCGAACGAGGGCCTCGGCCGTGTCGAGCTCGTCGGGCAGAAACGAGAACGAGGGCAGCACGGCGGTGGCCCTGGCGCGGAACAGCTCCACCGCCTCCTCGGTGCCGAGCGGATCGAGCGGGAGGGTCTGCTCTCCAGGCAGCCCGAGGACCTCGCGCGAGGTCACGAGGAAGCGGGCGTCGGGGGCCCGCTCCAGCCAGCGCCCGACGGTCGCGGGGGCTTCTCGGGTGATCTGCTCGAAGTTGTCGAGCACGAGCAGGCATCGTCCGCGCCCGGCGATGGCGTTCCCGAGCTGGGAGATCGGGTCTTCCTTGCCGAGCGGCACGCCGAGCACGCCGGCGACGGCGAACGCGATGCCCTCGACGCTCCGCGCGTCCGAGAGATCGCAGAACCACACGCCGCCCGGCCACTCGCCGAGCGACTCCCATCCGAACCGGGTCACCAGCCGCGTCTTGCCGGTGCCGCCGATGCCGAGCACCGACACCAGCCGCGCCCCGCCCCAGAGCGTACGCCCGAGCGTCTCGAGATCGGCCCGCCGTCCGACGAACGCGTCCGACTCGGCGGGCACGTGATGCGTGGACGCGCGCGCGCCCCGTCGTCCCGGGGTCGAGCGTGAGGTGCGCTCGAGGTCCGGCGCCGGGGCCTCGAACGCGGGGACGTCGACCTCGGCCGCGCCGGGGCCGGGCGAGGCCTCCGCGAAGGGCGCGATGTCGCGCGCGAAGGTCCGGACGTCGGGGGTCCTCGACGACGGATCCCGCTGGAGAGCGCGTCGCAGCGCCTCCGCGAGCAGAGGGGGCGCGTCGGGGACGCGCTCGAGCAGACTGGGCGCGTCGCGCGTCAGGATCCGCACCAGCAAGCCGGACTTGGACTCGCCGCCGAAGAGCGGCGTGCCGGTGAGCAACTCCTGGAGCACGACGGCGAGCGACCACACGTCGGCGCGGGCATCGACCGAGGGGGCGCCCTCGATCTGCTCGGGCGACATGTAACGCGGCGAGCCCACCATCGAATCCCGCTGGGTCAGCGCGAGGGCGTCCGGATCCTGCCGCGCGTGCACCTTGGCGATGCCGAAGTCGATGAGCTTCACGGTCTCCCGACCGTCCGCGTCCCGGACCACGAAGAGGTTCGAGGGCTTGACGTCACGATGGATGACGCCGGCGGCGTGCGCGGCCGCGAGCCCCTTCGCCGCCTGCAGCGCGTGGTCGCATGCCCGGCCGACCGAGAGCCGTCGCTCGCGCCGCATCAGGTGCAGCAGATCCTCGCCGCGCAGCAGCTCCATGACGACGTAGGGACGCTCCCCGTCGAGGTCGCCGACGTCGAAGACCCGGACGACGTGCGGGCTCTCGAGCTTCGCGAGCACCTGCGCCTCGCGCCGGAAGCGCGCGCGCGCGCCCTCTTCTGCGAGGGACTCGGCGAGCAGGCACTTGATCGCGACGGGCCGGTCGAGCGACAGGTGGTGCGCGCGGTACACGATGCCCATGCCCGCCCGCGCGAGGACGGACTCGATCCGGTACTTGCCGTCGAGGACCTGTCCCTCCGTCAGCGGACCGTCGTCGATCTGGACCTCGAGGTCGCTCACCGCCCCATGATCGACCGCCACCGCTCTGCATGCAACGAAGTTTCCAGCGCGTCCGCCGGGGCGGTCCCCGGGGCACGGGGATCGTTCGCCCTTCAGGAGCGCGGCCGTCCCGTGGGAGGCTCGGGCGCATGACCGGCGCGCGCTCCGGAACTTCGTCGACCTCGGTGGACCCCACGCCGGGGGGGCTCGACCTCGAGGGCTATCGAGACGTCGTCGTCCGGGTGCATCGCGGCGAGCCCTACGAGGGTGTCCTGGCCTCCCATGGCCTCGACCTCGTGTCGTGGGCCGAGGCCTCGTCGGCGTGGGTGGCTCGTCTCACCCTCGACCCCCGCGCCAGCACGCGCTTCACGCTGCTGTGCCGCCGAGATCTCGCGGGTGCTGCGCCCGCCCGTCGCGCGCGCGGGTCCCGGTGGACGCCGCCCGCGGACAGGACGTCGACGGCCCGGGTGCGCAGCCGAGGCTGTCCGCGGTGCGGTGCGCACAAGAGGACCGCGGGCGTGGGCCCGTGGATCCACTGCGACCACTGCGCGGCGCTCTTCGATTACGACGTGGCGTGGCGCCCGGACGTCTCGGCGTTCTCGCCGCAGGAGAGCTGGCTCGAGCTGATGATGGTCCTCGACGCGGAGCCCTGGCCGGAGGAGGGCGCGGGGCTCGAGCGCGCGTACGCCGCCGGCCACGGCTGGGCGCACCGCGTGCAGCTCGAGCTCTTCCCGGCCGCGTACCCCGCCCGCGCGCGGGAAGCCCGATATGCCGCGGCGCTCGTCGACGGGTGGCTGGTCCCTTCGCAGTTCGCGTTCACGTTCGACCGGCACTGCAAGCAGAGCGCGGCCGCCCTCGAGAAGACGTACCAGGCGTCGCTTCATCGCCACGCGAAGCCTCGCCTCGCCGACGTGCTCGGCCTGCTGAAGGCGACCCGGGTGCTGCTCGACGCGCAGTGTGCGGTGCTGCACGAGCAGGGGCTCTTCGCCGCGCATCCCGACGGAATGGACGAGCGTCTCCACCGGCGCGCGAGCGACGGGGCGTTCGTGGCGGGCTGGCTGGGGCGCCTCGGTCCGCGGGACGGAGACGCGCTGCTCGCCGAAGCTGGCCTCGCCGACGAGTTCATCTCGCTTCCGACGTGCGCGCTCCGCCCCTGTGTCTGCGCTCACTGCGGGGCCGACGTCGCGTCGATGGAAGGCGCGGCCACCACCGTGTGTGGCGGATGCGGGCGCTGTCTCGAGGCCGGGAGCACGTTCGAGTGTCGGGGCTGCAGCGCGCCGGTGCTGCGCTCCGAGGCCGAGCCGGCCACCTCGTGCGCGTACTGCGGGATGCGATGGGAGGCGGTCGGGGGCTGAGGGCGGGCCGCGCACGCGCTCCCCGGGTGGCCCCTGCGAAGATGCCCGCCTTCGCGGGTCACGCGCCCGGCACGGCGGCGGCGTCTCGACGCAGTTCTCGCGCCGTGCGCGTCGAGCCGTCGGGGCTCCAGCCCGGCGGCGACAAGACGTGGCCCAGGGCCGCGCGGAGGGTCGGCGCGCGCCAGGCCTGCCGGGCCATCGAGGCCCACTCGTGGAAGGCGATGCGGTCGGGTCGAAAGGTGTCGAGCGGCTTGGTGAGCCCGTAGCGGACCGGGGCGTGCTCGGGCTCGAAGGTGCCGAAGAGCCGGTCCCACACGATGAGGATCCCGGCGTGGTTGCGGTCGAGGTACTCGACGTTCGCGCCGTGATGCACCCGGTGATGGGAGGGCGTGTTGAAGACCGCCTCGAACCACGCCGGCATGCGGACGATGACCTCGGTGTGGATCCAGAACTGATAGAGGAGGCTGATCGAGCCCATCGTGAGGACCATCATCGGGTGGAATCCGAGGAGCGGAAGCCACGCGAAGAAGGGCAAGGTGGTCAGCGGCGAGGTCCACGACTGCCGCAGCGCGGTCGAGAGGTTGTAGCGCTCGCTCGAGTGGTGGCTCTCGTGGCCCGCCCAGAGGATGCGCACCTCGTGCGAGGCGCGGTGCCACGCGTAGTAGGTGAGGTCCTCGAGGAAGAAGAGGGCGACCCACGCGGCCGCGCCGGTGCCGAGATCGAAGAGCCGGTGCTCGTAGATCCACGCGAAGAGGGGCCCACCGATCAGCCAGCGTGTGGCGCCCTGGAAGCCCAGGTTGCCGATGCCCATCGCGAGGCTCGCCGCGGTGTCCCGCGCCTCGTAGCCGAGCAGCCCGCGCCGCCGGCAGAGGACGAAGTCGAGCGCCATCGAGAGCACGAACGCGGGGATGGCGTAGGGGACCAGATCCATCATCGGGCGCTCCTCCGGGGCTTCGGGGCTTGGGGAAGCAGGGTGTGCGCGAGCTGCTTCACGGTCGCGACGGTGGCCGCGACGGTCGGGTCGCCCGGGAACACGAGCGCGCGCAGCGCGGCGCCCTGAAGGGCATCGAGCACCACGCCGAGCAAGGCCTCGAAGGCCGGGAGGCCCGCGGCGTCCGGAAAATAGGCGCGCGCGAGGCGCATCGCGTTGTTCCGGTGCGCGGCGGCAACCGGCCCGAGCGAGGCCCGCAGCTCGGGGTCGGTGCGCGCCGCGACGAAGAGATCCAGCACCACCGCGAGCCGCGGGTCCTCGAAGCTCGTCCAGAGGAGATCGATCGCGACCTCGACGCCCACCGACGCCGGTCCCAGCGCCTCGAACGCGCGCTCGTAGGACGCCGTGAGGTCCGCGAACAGATGCTGGACCGCGGCGGACACGAGGCTCTGCCGGGTCGGGAAATGGTGCAACTGCGCGCCGCGCGAGACGCCCGCCCGGGTGGCGACGAGGGTCGTGGTCGTGTCCGCGTACCCGTGCTCCGCGAGGACCGTCAGCGCGGCGTCGAGCACCCGCCGGCGCATCTCGGCGCTTCGCTCTTCCTGGGTCCTGCGGACGGCGCCGGGCATCGTGGGTCCGAGCATGCTGCGGTCGCAACAAACAGTCAAGCCTGCTTGTATGTTGCGGGGCAGACGCCGCGGCCCGGTGCGGACGCGGCGCCGGGGCCTAACTCTCGGGGGTGGGTCCGGGGCGTTCGCCGGACCGGAAGGAGGCCCGTGAAGCCCATGGTTCGCGTGCGGGAGGGATGCCGGTCGGAGCGCGCGGGCCCGGACCGTGAGGCGCCGTTCCGGACGCGCGCCCGGGGGCGGGCCGGAGGCGTCGCGTGAGCGCTGAACCGCCGGACGCGGTGGGCCTTCCGGCGGACTTCCTCGTCCGACCGACCCCGATCTTGTTCTTCACCGGCAAGGGCGGCGTGGGCAAGACCGCGATCGCGTGCGCCACCGCGCTCCGGCTCGCCGACGGGGGCGCCCGGGTGCTGCTGGTCAGCACCGACCCGGCGTCGAACCTCGGCGAGATGCTCGGCGTGGCCTTGTCGAACCATCCGACGAAGGTGCCCGGGGTGCAGGGCCTCTCGGCCCTCGACATCGACCCCGAGAAGGCCGCCGAGGACTATCGGCAGCGCGCCCTCGCGCCGCTCGCGGCGTCGCTCTCGGCCGAGGCGCTGGCCTCGCTCCGCGAGCAGCTCTCGGGCGCGTGCACCGTCGAGATCGCGGCCTTCGACGAGTTCGCAGAGCTCCTGGCGAGCGACCCCGCCGAGGCGCCCTTCGACCACGTGCTCTTCGACACCGCGCCCACCGGGCACACGCTGCGCCTCTTGCGCCTGCCCGCCGCATGGAGCGGCTTCCTGCGCGCGACGGCGCAGGACGTCTCGTGTCTGGGCCCGCACGCCGGGTTGAAGACCAAGCAGCACCGCTTCGCGGCGGCGCTCGCCGCGCTCGTCGACGCCGAGCGCACGACGGTCGTCCTGGTGACCCGGCCCGACCGGGCCGCGCTCCGCGAGGCCGACCGAACCGCGGCCGAGCTCGAGGCCCTCGGCGTCACGCACCAGCAGCTCGCGATCAACGCGGTGTTCGAGGCCGCGGACCCGGACGACGCCGTCGCGATCGCGCTGCAGGAGCGAGGACGCGAAGCGCTCCGCGGCATGCCGGCGCGGCTCCGCGCGTTGCCCTCGCTCCGCGTGCCGATGCGCCCGTTCGACATGGTGGGGCTGCCGGCCCTTCGCGCGCTGCTCGACGACG
>CAIKNO010000580.1 GCA_903828805.1 uncultured Sandaracinus sp.
AGCAGCAGCGCGAGCGGCAGTTCACCCGTCGCCCCGGCGAGCAGCCCGAGGCACACGAGGCGGCCGCGAGGGGCGAGCGCCCGGACGTTCTCGGCGAGATAGCCCGCGCCCACGGTGTCGATGATCACGTCGGCGCGGCGGCCGGCCCGCTGCTCCACGGCCTCCGCGAACCGCACCTCCCCTTCCCTCGACACGAGGATCCCGTGATCCATCCCGAGCGGACCACACCGCGCGAGCTTGTCCTCGCTGCGGCTCGTGCCGACGGTCGAGGCGCCAAGCGCCCTCGAGAGCTGGACGGCGGCCGTCCCCACCCCGCTGCCCGCGGCGTGCACGAGCACGAGCCCCGACGGCCGCAACCCGCCCTGCAACACCAGCGCATCCCACGCCGTGAGGAACGCCTCGGGCAGGGCCGCCGCCGCCTCGAGCGAGAGCCCAGGCGGGACGCGCAGCGCCTCGCGCGCGTGCACCACGACGTGCTCGCACATGGCGCCACCGGCCACGATCCCCATCACCCGGTCGCCCACGGCCCATCCCTGAACGGCCCCGCCTGTCGCCTCGACGGTGCCGGCATACTCGAGCCCCGGCACGTCGGCCGGCACGCCCGCGGGCGCCGGGTAGAACCCGCGCCGCTGCATCACGTCGGCGCGGTTGAGGCCGGCCGCGGCCACCCGGATCCGGAGCTCGTCGGGGCCCGGAGACCGCACGGCCCGCGGCTCCACGGCGATGACCTCGACGCCGCCCGCCCCCCGAAACACCACCGCCTGCGACGACACGTCCATGGGGGGATGCTACGCCAACGCGGGGACCTCGCGACGCGCGATGCACGGGGTGACCCTCGAGGCTGAAACGCACGGTCCGTGGTAAGAGGCGCGCCGTGTCCTTCGTCCCCGAGCGCGTGCGCGCCGAGAGCGTCGCCCTCGCGGCCCTCGCAGCGCCGCTCGTGCTGACGAACCTCGGCCACATGGCCCTGGCGCTCGTGGACGTCGCGATCGTCGGTCGGCTGGGAGAGGTGGAGATCGCCGCGGCGGGCCTCGGGAACGCGATCTTCTTCGTCATCGCCATCTTCGGGATGGGCGTGCTGCTCGGGCTCGACCCGTTGATCGCGCAGGCGCTCGGCGCGGGCGAGGGACGCACCGCGCGGCGTCTGCTCTGGCAGGGGCTTTGGCTCGCCTTCGGGCTCACGGTGCCGCTCTCGATGCTCGTGCTCGGCGTGGCCTCCCAGCTCGGGCACGTCGGCATCGATGCTTCGCTCGTCGACCCCACGCGGACCTACCTCCTCGCGCGTCTGCCGAGCCTGCTGCCCTTCCTCGCGCTCTTCGCGGTGCGCAGCTACGTGCAGGCACGGGGACGCGGACGCGTCCTGTTCGTCGCGGTCGTGCTCGCGAACGTCGTCAACGTTCCCGTCGCATACGCGCTCTCGTTCGGACACCCCGCGCTCGGCATCCCGAGGCTCGGGATCGCGGGGGCCGGCCTCGCGACCACGGTCGCCACCCTCGTGCAGCTCGCCGCGGCCGCGGCGCCGCTCTCGGTGCTCGAATGCCCCGCCGGTCCCGAGCCGCTGAGGGCGCTCGATCGCGCCCTCCTCTCGCGGGTGCTGGGCATCGGCCGCCCCATCGGCGTGCAGCTCGTCATCGAGGCCGGGTCCTTCTCCCTCGTCACGTACCTCGTCGAGGGGTTCGGCACCGAGGTGCTCGGCGGCCATCAGGTGGCCCTCACGCTCGTCTCGGTGACGTTCCAGGTCGCCGTGGGCGTCGGCGCGGCGACGAGCGTGCGCGTCGGTCAGGCGATCGGACGGGGGGACGCGGAGGCCACGCGACGCGCCGGCTTCGTGGGCATCGCCCTCGGAGGCGCCGGCATGGTGCTCGGCGCACTCACCTTCTTGACCGTGCCCGAGCCGCTCGCGTTCTTGATCACCGATCAAGTGGGCGTGGTGGAGGCCGCGGTGCCGCTCATCTTCGTCGCGGGCTGCTTCCAGTTCAGCGACGGGGTGCAGACGATCGCGCAGGGCGCGCTGCGGGGGGCGGGCGATACCCGCTGGCCGCTCGCCATCAACCTGGTGGGGCACTACGTCATCGGGCTGCCGCTCGGCGCGGGGCTGGCGTGGGGCGCACGCATGGGGGCACCGGGCCTGTGGTGGGGCCTCGCGATCGGGCTGAGCTTCGTCGCGGTCGCGACCACCGCCCGCTTCGCGCGCCTCAGCGCCACCGCGATCGCGCGTCGCTGACGCGCAGCGCAGGTCAGCGGAACCGTCGACGCTGCCTGGACCACCACGCGACGAGCCACGCCCAGGTGCGGGCCGGCCA
>CAIKNO010000581.1 GCA_903828805.1 uncultured Sandaracinus sp.
ACTCGGGGATCTTGTCCTTGCTCCCGATCTTCCGGAGCATGTAGATGACCTCCTCGTTCGCCCCGCCGTGCAAGGGGCCGTAGAGGGCCGCCGCCGCCGCCGCCAGGGAGCTGAAGCAGTCCGCCCGCGAGCTGCCGACGACGCGCATCGTCGACGTGGAGCAGTTCTGCTCGTGATCCGCGTGCAACGTGAAGAGGACGTCGAGCGCCTTCTCCACGGCCGGGTTCGGCTGGTACTTCGCCTCGGTCATCTTGAACATCATGTTCAAGAAGTTCCCTGCGTAGCTGAGGTCGTTGTCCGGGTAGACGATCGGCAGGCCGCGGCGGTGCCGGTACGCGTACGCCGCGAGCGTCGGCAGCTTCGCCACGAGGCGCGTCATCTGCAGCCTGCGGTTCTGCGCGTCGCCGACGTGCTTGGCCTCGGGGTAGAAGGTGCTCAACGCGCCGACCGTGGAGATGAGAATCCCCATCGGGTGCGCGTCGTAGCGGAAGCCGTCGATGAACTCCCGCATGTTCTCGTGAACCATGGTGTGCATGGTCACCTGGTTGCGGAAGTCGGCGAGCTGCTTGGCGACCGGGAGTTCGCCGTTCTGGAGCAGCCACACGACCTCGAGGAAGCTGGCCTTCTCGGCGAGCTCTTCGATCGGGTACCCGCGGTACCAGAGGATCCCCTTGTCGCCGTCGATGAACGTGATCTTCGACGAGGTCGACGCGGTGTTCTGGAACGCCGGGTCGTACGTCATCAAGCCGAAGTCGTCCTCGCTCACCTTGATTTGGCGCAGGTCCATCGCCTTGATGGTCCCGTGGGTCACGGGCACCTCGAAGGTCTTGCCGGTTCGGTTGTCGGTGATGGTGAGCGTCTCGTTCGCCATGGGTGCTCCTGGCCGCGGGTTCCGGCCTGACGGGTGCCGGTCGCGAGCGGCACGATAGTGGAGATGTCCGGCGGGACTGTCCAGCGTGAAGTCCGTTCCGCCGTGCGGTGCAGTGCGACCGCAATCAGGGACGGCCGCCGGCCCGGGGCGCGACCATCCTCGGGAGCGCGAGCGCGGGCCAGCCCTCCGAGGGCTCGGCCTGATGCAGGTAGTGGGCGAGGTGCGACGTGACGCGACGCACATATCCGCGGGTCTGATCGAACGGGATCTCCTCGACGAAGAGGTCCAGAGCGATCTCCCCGCTCCGGGCGAGCCACGCCTCGACCCGGTGCTCGCCCGCGTTGTAGGCGGCGAAGGCCAGCGGCACGCCGTGGGCGTCCACGAGGGCGCGGAGGTAAGCCGCCGCCAGGCGCGTGTTCCAGGCCGGGTCGAAGAGCATGTCCCGATGGAACGTCACCCCGAGCCGCCCCGCGATCCGCGCCCCGGTCGAAGGCAGCATCTGCAGCAGTCCCATGGCGTCGGCGCCCGAGAGCGCGTCGGGATCGTACGCGCTCTCCTGCCGCATCACCGCCCACAGCAACGAAGGCGTGAGGCCCTGAGACGTCGCGGCCGAGACCACCGCGGTCTCGAAGGGGCGGGGATACGCCGCCGCCCACACCCACCGTCCGTCGCCCAGCGCCGGACGCTCGAGCGCGTCGTGGCCGGCGACGAGGCGAAACGTTCGCCCCGCATCCCCCACCGACGCCCACGCGCCGACCAGCGCGCGCAGCCCGCCTTGCGCCCGCAAGGCACCCTCCGAACCGCGCAGGGCCGCGGAGGCATCTCGGTCGAGCCCGAGCGCGCTGAGCAGCCGCACCGCCTCGGGCAACGCGACCGCCGGTGCCGCGGGCACCTCCGGCGGCGGCGGGCCGGCGAAGGGCGACCCCGGCGAGGCGCCGAGCTCCGCGAGGCGGTCGTGCGCGAGCAGCGCGTACCAGTCCAGGGTCGACATCCGAAGCACGGCCCGGTAGCCCGCGAGGGCCGCGTCCCGGTCGCCCTGTCCCGCCCGTGCGCGCGCGTTCCAGTACGCGCCGCGGCGGGCGTGCAGAGGATCGGACGAGCCCACCGACGACGCCTCGAACCACGCGCCGGCGCGGGCGAACTGGCCGCGGCGGAACGCGTCGAGGCCGAGCTGGAAACGTCCCTCGCGGGCGCTCGCCGGGACCCGGACCGCGGCGCGCCCCGCGACGAAGCGGGCCATCGCGCGCCCGGCGTCCCGTCCCCCCTGCCCGGAGCTCGAGCCACGCCGCGAGGTACTCGGCCTCCGCACGCCGCGCCGGGCTCGCGCTGGACCTCGTGACCCGGCGGTACCCGCGGATCGCGGCGGCGTCGTCCCCTGCCCGCGACGACGCGCGGGCCGCGAGGAACACATCCTCGGGGGCCTCCGGTCCTCCGAGCGCGGCCGATTCCGAGAGGACGCGCGCGGCCTCCGCGTACGCATGCCGCGTCCGGAAGAGGGCCTGCCCGCGGGCGCGCAGCCAGCGCTGCCGCGCCCGGGGCTCCGCGGGCTCGGGGATCGCGTCGAGCTCGAGGCGCGCGCGCGCGTGATCGAGGACGGCCGTGTACCGCGCCGCCCGCGCGCGGCGCTCCTCGGCGGTCCACGAAGGCGGCGCGCCCGCGAGGGACGCGAACGCAGCCTCGGCGCGGGCGGCATCGGGGTGATCGCATCGCGCGATCAGCGCGGAACGCAAGACCGCCAGGGCGTCGTCCCGACGACCCCGTCGCGCATGCGCCTCGGCCAGCGTCCACCAGAGCGCGAACGTGTCGACGTCCGCGGGGTCCTCCTGGGCCAGGCGGGCGAGCACGACGCCGGCCTCGTCGAGCGCGCCGCGCGCCACGGCGCACTCGGCCTGCAGCGCCCTCAGCGAGGCGGAGCGCGGCGCGAGCGCCGCGAACACGGCGTCGGCCTCCTCACACCGGCCGGCGTGAACGAGGGCGCGCGCGCGCCGCTCGGAGGCGTCCCGGACGATCGACGCCGGCACCGGAGAGGTCACCCGCGCGTACGCATCGGCCGCCGCGCCGGGCTCGCTCGCGGCCTCGGCCAGACGCCCCTCGAGGTACGCGAGCGCGGGCTCACGGCGCACCGCCGCATCGAGCGCCCTCAGACGCGCGAGGGCGTCGACCAGGTCGCCGCTGCGGACCCGCTCGACGATGGGCAGGACGCGCGCAGGCAGGTCCTGAGCGCCCGCGCGCCCCGCGCCCGTCGCCCCGACCGCGGTCACGAGAACGGACGAGAGCATCACGATCGCGGCCAGGGCGCGTCGGCGGGACGCCGAAGGCGGACCTCGGCGACCCGCGCCGTCGCCGACGGTCCATACTGCGTCCAGACCATGTGCACGATCCTCGCGCTGCAGGGCATGCACCCTGCGCACCCGCTCATCGTGCTCGCCAACCGCGACGAGGCGCTCGACCGCGCCTCGACCCCTCCGCAGGTCCTCGGGGCCTCGCCGCGGGCCGTCGGCGGCGTCGATCTCGCGGCGGGCGGAACCTGGATGGGGGCCAACGAATCGGGGCTCTTCGTCGGGCTGACCAACCAGCGAACGGATCGACCGCCCGAGGCGCACCTTCGCTCGCGCGGCGAGGTCGTGCGGCGGGCGCTGGCCCGACGCGATCCCGACGGCGTGGAGGAGGGTCTCCGAGCGCTCGACGCCGACGCGTACAATCCGTTCAACTTGATGTTCGGCGTGCCCGGGGACCTGCGCGTCGCCCACGTCCGCCCGGGGCCGCGCGCCATCGAGATCCTTCGGGTCGACGAGCCCGTG
>CAIKNO010000582.1 GCA_903828805.1 uncultured Sandaracinus sp.
CTCGAACGCGGTGCCCTCTCGAACGCGGTGCCCTCTCGAACGCGGTGCCCTCTCGAACGCGGTGCCCTCCCGAAGCGGTGAGGGGTTACCGTTCGCTTCCACGGGAGAGAGCGATGTCGCGTCGGCCTAAGATCCAGAGGATGGTCGTGTTCAAGCACGGGGTCGCGTACCTCGAGCGGAGCGGCCCCGCCGACGGGCCCTTCGATCTCTCGTTCGACAAGGACGAGATGAACGACGTGCTCAAGTCGCTCGTCGCGTGGGTCGAGCACGGCGAGGGCCGGGTGACCTCGATCGCCTTCGAGAAGCCCGAGGACCCAGCGCTCGCGCTCGCGCGACGGCGGCTGGACGTGCCCGTCGACGGCGCATGGGTCGGCCTCTTCACGTCGTTCCGTGGGCGGCGCGTGCGTGTCGAGACGAAGGACGGCGTCGCCGCCGAGGGCGAGATCCTCGGGTTCGAAGACGTGCCGACGCGCGAGGGCGCCGCGCGGCGCGTGGTGTTGCGGGTCGCGGACGATCGCCTCGCGATGGTCGCGCTCGAGGACGTCGTCGGCGCCTCCCTGCTCGAGGCTGCGACGCGCGCCGATCTTGCGCTGCTCGTCGATCGGACCCGCGCCGGGACGGCGGGCGATCGACGGGCCGTCACGATCCGGCTCGACGGCCGCGCGTCCGATCTGCGGGTCTCGTACGTCGTGCCCGCGCCGGTGTGGCGGGTCACGTATCGACTCGCCCTCGTCGAAGGCGGCGCGAGGCTTTCCGCGTGGAGCCTCGTCCACAACCCGGTCGACGAGGACCTCGAGGACATCTCGCTCACGCTCACGACGGGGCAGCCGGTCTCGTTCGAGATCGACCTCTATCACCCGCGTTCGGTCCGCCGCGCGAAGGTGCAGGAGAACGATCGCGCGCTCGCGGCCCCGCCGCCCGCGTACGCGTCCGCGCTCCCGCCCGCGTCGCGTAGCGCGGACGTGCGCCCCGGTGCGGCGCCTGCGCCGATGATGGCCCCGCCGCTCCCTCGAGGGGGGGCCGGGTCGTCCGCGGCGGACACCCCGAGGGGGCTCGAAGGGGCCTTGGGCGGCGCCCCCGACGCGGCCGAGACAGGGGCCAATCGCGGGGAATTCTTCGAGTTCCAGCTGCCCATGCGGATGTCGCTGAAGCGCGGCGGCGCAGCGATGGTGCCGCTCTTCTCGGCGCGCCTCGAGGCCCGGAAGGAGCGTATCTGGCGCCAGGGCGCGGGCGAGTCGCCCGATCTGGTGCTCACGTTCGAGAACCGGACCGGCGCGGTCCTGGAGGAGGGCGCGGCCATCGTGTACGAGGCCAACGTCTACGCCGGCGAGGCGATGGTCCCGTACCGCGCGCGGGGCGCCGAGGTGAAGGTCGGCTACGCGAAAGACCTCGCGGTCCGATGCCGCCGTGGCGAGACGTACCGGCAGACGGTCTCGCGGGTGGCCCTCGGTGGTGCGCGCGGGCTCGTCGAGGAGTCGCGGGCGGAGCTGTGGATCGAGCTCACGGCCGAGAGCGATCACGCCGAGGAGGTCGAGGTGATCTTCGAGCTCCCGAAGATCCAGGGGCGCAGCTTCGCCGAGACCTCGCAGCAGCCCTTCGAGTCGACGGCGACCCATCATCGGTTCCGTCTCCCGATCGAGCCGCGCGCGTGGGGGGTGCTCGAGATCGTAGAGACGTGGCCCGAGCGTCGTCGCCTCGAGTTCTCGCACGTGGCGGTCTCGCATCTCGAGAACTGGGTGCAGGGGCGCGTGCTCGAGCGGTCCCTCGCGGCCGCGCTCGCGCCCGTCCTCGAGCTGTGGACGAAGGCGGCAGATCTCGATCACACGATCACGGGCCTCGAACGCGCGCGCGCCTCGACCCTCGAGACGCAGAAGCAGCTCACCGCGCAGCTCTCGGTGCTCAAGGAGGCCGGCCCCGAGGGGGAGCTTCGGGTGCGGCATGCCCAAGAGCTCGCGGCCTCACAGGACACGCTGTCGCGGCTCCAGGCCGAACTCTTGGGCGTGAGCACGGAGCGAGATCGCATTCGCCGCGAGGCCGAGCAGCGACTCGCCACGCTGCCCGCGGGCTGAGGACGGTCGAGATGACGCGGACCCGCAGCGCGGCCCGCGCGTTCTTCGCGGGCGCGTCGCGCGGAGCTGCAGTGCCTCAGGGCGCGACGGCCCCTTGCAGCGGCAAGCGCAACCGCACGTCGTCCCCGGCGTCCCCGTCGTCCTCCCGGGTGGCCTCATCGCGCAGGCGGTTGGGGCCGAACGAGTAGAGCAGGATGTTCACGCGCTGCTCCTCGCGGCTCGACTGCACCCAGTAGGGGTTGTTCCACGGGTCGAGGAAGTACCCGCGCCGGTCGCGGCGCGTCTCCAGGATGGACAGCTCCGACGCCGGGCTCGCCATGCCCTCGAGGAACGCCCCGCCGTCGAGGTCGAGGAAACCTGAGCTCACCGCCGTGAACAAGCGCTTGTGCACGCCGTCGATGCGCGCCAGCTCCCCGGCCCCCTCGCGCTGGATGTCCTGGGCCAACAGCGCGAGCTCCTCTCGCGCCGTGGCCGTCCCGCGTGCGTCGTCGCCGTACGCGACGCGCGCGAACACAGGTCCCAGCACCGCGCCCAGCGCCAGCGGCATCACCAGCCACCCCAGCGCGCGACGCCACGACATCAGGACCAGCTGTCCTGCCAGGAAGCCCATGCCGAGCAGCAGTTCGGCCCCCTCGCCCGCCAGACGCACCGGGTACCAGACCTCGAGGATCCCCACGATCACGAACACCGGCCCCAGCGCCAGGGGCGGAAACACCGAGGCGGCCGGGGAGAGCGCGCGCAGCCGCGTCAGCCATGGACCCACCACCCCGTACAGAAGGGCGATGACCGCCACCAGGTGACGCGACGGCAGCCTGAAACCGAGGTTGCGTTCGTCGAGGAGCAGGTTGTGGACGTTGAACTCCTGCTGGAAGTTGCGCTCGAGGAACACGTCCGGCGGTCGAAACGCAAACAACCTCTGACCCCAGCTGATCTCCTCGCCAGCCACGAACAGGCAGAACGCCCCGAGGGACAACAGCCCCACCCACAACAGACGAGAGCTGCGCCACGCGACCCGCAGGCGCCCCAGCAGCAGCCACGCCGAGAGCAGGTAGGCCACCACGGTGCCCCACTCCACCACCCCGTCTTCCTGGGTGAGGGCCCTCCACGCCTCTTCGCTCACGGCCGCCACGACCGTGAAGCCGGCCACGGTGCCCAGCAGGACGGACGCGAGCGTCGCCAGCGTGGACGTGGCGGGGCGCGGCGCGGATGGAGAGGATTCGGTGGCGATGCCGCAGGGTAGTGCGCCTCCAGGCTTCGTGCATCACGCCCTCGACCTTCCCTCGTGCGGCTCGAGCGCGCGCGCCCGGAGGCGGGGCTGGAGCCTCCGGGCGTGATCGCGCGACCCCCGCAGCCCGTGGCGCCCTCGCCCGTCGAGTGCGTTCATCGACCGCGAGATTCCCATCGCGTTCGAATGGAATGCGCCGCTCGCCGCGAGGGCGGCGTGGTCACCGTGTCCGTTTGCCGGGGGCACGCTCAGCGGCCGCGGCGGCAGGACGCGCCTTCGTCGATGCCCGCGCGCGCTTCGGGGGCGCCGCCTCCGACGGTGCGGCCCGTACGAGCGCGTGGGCGCGACGCACCCAAGGGCCGAGCGCGTCCAGGTCGTCCGCGAAGCGCGCGGGCAGCAGCACCCACGAGCCCATCGGTGCGCCGTGCGGGGCCCACGGCTCGCTCCCATCGAGCGCCATCGCCTCCGCGAAATCGGCGGCGGCGGGCAGCTTCACGCCGAGGCGCTCGCCGCGACCGTAGGCGAGCGCGAACATCTTCGCGTCGACGTAGAAGCCCACGCTTCCGAAGGCGCGACGGGTGGTCACGTCGGGCAGGTGCGACGACGCCTCGGTGAGCAGTTCCTCGAGATGCGCGAGCATGGTCCCCATCGGTCTCCTCCGTTCGGCTCCTGCGGGTGAGCGGGCTGCGCCGGGGCCAGACGCGCATGATAGGCGTCCTTTCCGGGCGCAGGGGACGAGACGCCGCCGCGACCACTCGATGCGGCTCGCTCGGGGCGATCGGCCCCGGGGCTCCGGTGGCGAGAAAAGGGCGCGGGCCCGAGGAAGACCTCGAGCCCTGCATCGTCCTGCAGAGGATTCGCGCGTGCCTGGACGCCCTCAGATCGCGCCCGCTTCGGAGCCGCGCTCCCCGGAGATCAGGATGTCGAGCGTGCAGATGGCCGCACACGCGAAGGGCCTCACGCCCGCCTCGACCAGAGACTCGTCGCAGTCTTCGCCCGTCTGCGTGTAGTTCTCGGGGCAGCTCGGCTCGCCGTACACGCTGCACGTGCCGTCCGC
>CAIKNO010000583.1 GCA_903828805.1 uncultured Sandaracinus sp.
GGCTGCTGTCGAGGCGCTCGACGAGGGGCGACGCGAGGCTCCACTCCGGGTGGGACGCCTCGACGCTCGGGCTCTGACGGGGGAACGAGAGCGGGGCGGCGCTCGCCGACGCGAACGTGCCGGCCGAAGCGGTCGCGCCAGGCGTCCACACCTCGGCGAGGTCCGCGTCCGCCGTGGCCGCTCCGCCGCCGAAGAGCCACACCGCGGGGCTCGCCGACGTCCCGACGCCGACGGCGCCCGGATGCGCACGCCGTGCGGCGAGGCCGGACGCACCGACCTCGACCACGCCGTAACCGCCGGGGCGCCGGGCATCGAAGAGCGCGAAGGTCTCGGAGGCGTCGTCGGAACCGCCGGCGATCAGCACCTGCGCGGTGCCCGGGATCGACGCCGCGGACGCGAGGAACCGCGCCCGGTCGAGGCGCCCCGGCCGGGTGATGTCGTCCGCCGCCCCGACGAACCCGCCCCGCCCCGGATCGCCGTCCGCGTCGACGTCGTCGACCTCGGCGTTCAGTTCGGGATCGAAGAGTTCGAACGTCGCCCCGGCCCCCGACGCCGCCTCGGTCGCGTCGGGCACGAAGGCCACGGAGAACCCGGTCGCCGGCACGCCTTGCGCGCGCATGACGAGGGTCGCGCGCGACGCGCCACCCGCGAGCAGCACGCGGCCGTCGGGCAGAGACGTCGCCGTGTGTCCGCCGCGTGCCCTCAAGAGGCCGCCTTGCACCGCCGCGAACCGGCCGGTCGTGGGGTCGAACACCCAGGCGTCCTGCGCCGCCTCCAGCGCGAAGCAGCGCGACCCCTCCATCGTGCCGTCGGGGCATGCGGACGGCACGACCGAATCGAACCCGCCGGACACGAGCACCCGACCATCCGGCAGGGCCGTCCCGGTGGGCAGGATGCGCGGCGTGATCGACGCCCGCTCGACCTGGGTCGAGCCGTCGAGGCGGAACATGGCGGGCGCGAGGTACCGGCGCTCACCGGCCCGGAGCACGAAGGGCCCGACGTGACCGACGTAGACCGGAAGCCCGCCCGAGAGGCCGGTGACCCGCATGCGGATGGGCTCACCGGTCGGGAGCGCCTCGCGCAGCAGCTCGGGGCGTCCGTCGGCGTCCCGGTCCTCGAGGTTCGCGACCGTGAAGAACGCGGCGTCTCCCTCGGTCGAGTCGCCGACGAACACTTCGAGACTGAGTTGGTCGACCTCCTCCGGCAAGGGCGCCGAGGGGTCCGTGAGGCTCCATCGCACCTGCATCCGCAGGTCGGGTGGGTCCTCCGCCCCGCAAGCGAAGAGGCCGGTGGTGAGGGCCAGAACACAGCCCAGCGCGAGAAGGATCCGTCGGGTCACGGGCGGAGGCTATCACGGCTCTGCTCACGGCTGGCGAGGGACCTCGCATCGTCGTGCATCCGAGACGCCGGGACGGGGCTCCATCGGGCGGGCCGAGCCCCAAGAGCATGCCGGCGTTGTCCCGCGCGCCCGGCGGGAACACACTCCGGCATCGCCCCGAGAGCCTCAGCCTCGACGCCGTCGGCAGCGCTCCTCGGCGGCCGCTACGAGCACCTCCGGGAGCTGGGCCGCGGGGCGACCGGTCGGGTCGTGCTGGTCCGGGACGGGCGGGGCCCGGAGGTCTTCGCGGCGAAGCTGGTCTCGCCGACCGACGGCCAGCGCTTGCAGTGGGAGATGGGCGTCCTGTGCGCGATCTCGAGTCCGCACCTGGCCTCGGTGAAGGAGTTGCTGCGGCTCGACGGACCGCTCGGCCCCCCCTTCGGGCTCGAGGCCGGCGCCTGGGCGCTCATCGAAGGGGTGGCCCCAGGCGTTCCGTCGGACCTCGGGTTCTTCGCGCGGGAAGTCGAGTTCGAGCGGCGGTGCCGGCTCGCAGCGCAGGTCGGGGCCGACGTCGCGCGTGCCCTCGCCGCGCTCCATGCGGCCGGGCTCGCCCACGGCGACGTGAAGCCGGCGAACATCGTGGTGTCGGAGGGCCACGGCGCGGAGCCGGGCCGCGGCACGCTCGTGGACCTCGGACTCGCGCGCCCCTTCGGCGTCTCCGCGGCCGCCGGGACGCCCGGGTACATGGCGCCCGAGGCGTGGGCGGGCGAGGCGAGCCCGGCGACGGACCTCTTCGCGCTCGGGCAGACCCTCGCCACGTGGCTCGGCGGACGGGCCGACGACCCAACTCGACCGACGAACCCACCACGCCGGGGGCGCGCGCCGCGATCGAGGTTCCGGCGTTCGCCACGGCCTTGCCGGCCGGGGTCCCGGCCCCGCTCGCCGAGATCATCGACGCCCTGCGGGCCGCCTCGTGGTCGCGGCGCCCGGGGAGCGCCCACGAGGCGGCGCGAAGGCTCGACGCGCTTGGCGGCCGGGCCCTCGATCCGGACGGACTCGTCGATGGCGCGGGCCCTTTCGAGCGTGCTCGCCGCGTGGCGGTGCTGCCGCTCCGTGGCCGCTCGGCCGAGCTCGAGGCCCTCTGCCGCGCCCTCGACACCCCCGGCGTGCACGTCGTGCACGGCCCCCCCGGGGCCGGACGCACGCGGTTGGCACGCGAGGCCATCCGCTCGGTGCAGCGGGCGCGAGCCGCCCAGGGAGCCCCCGTCCCGACCTGCTACGAGGGGCGCGTTCCCGTCCACCTCGACCACCCCGCGCTGGTCCTGGACGAAGCCGGAGCCATGTCCCCGGCCGGCGCGCTGGCCGAGGCCCGGGCCGCGGCGCTCGAGGGGCGATTCCTCGCCATCGTGCTGGAGCGAGACGCACCGGTGCCGGACGCGGTGACCCACGTGTCGGTCGGACCGCTCGAGGCGGCCGCCCTGTCCGAACTGCTCGGGGACGCGCTGGGCTCGACGCGCCCGACCGCGGCGCTGACCGAGGCAGCGAACGCGGCGAGTGGGGGCCTCGCCGGCCGGCTGTGCCGCCTCCTCGCGGGCGCCTTCGCCGAGGGGCGAGATCCATCGCGGGTCGACGCGATGCGTCGCCTCGGCCGGGAGCGAGGGGCCGCCCTCGTCCCGGACGGCGCGGCGGTCCAGCTGGTCGAGGCGCTCGCCGTCGCGGGTGGAACCCTCGGCGCGGGGGCGGCGCAGGCGTACGCCGATGCGGCCTCGCTGGCGCACGCGTCGGGGCTGCTCGTCTCGGCCGGCCTCGCGTCGCATGGCGACGAGGGCCTCGTGCTGCGGCCGGATCGCGTCGCTCCGGTGTTCCGCGACCTGTCCGCAGGGCACGCCCGGACGATCGCGCGTCGCCTCGCAGGCTCCGAGAGCCTCGGGGGGCTGAGCCGCATCTGCGTCGACGCCGCGCTCGGCCACCTCGCACAGGCCGCCGAAGGCGCGCTCGCATGGGCGAGGGCCCGCCGCGACGCCGGGGAGCCAGAGCGGGCCGCCGATGGCCTTCTGCGCGTCCTCGAACGCCTGCCTTCTCGCCCCCCCGCGCTCGCCCTCGCCCTCGCCGACGCCCTGCGCGCGGCCGGTGACGACGGGCCTGCGCTCGAGGCCCTGGCCGACGCCACAGGGCCCGAGACCGAAGCGCTCCGCGCGGAGCTCGCCCGGCGACGCGGCGACCGCGACACCCTCGGGCGCGCCCTCGCTGCGCTCGACGCCGTCGGCTCGGAGTCGGTCGCGGTCCGGATGGCATGGTGCGTCCGCGCCCGCGACGAGTGGACCCGCGGACACCTCGACGCGGCGGAGATGACGGCCGCACGGGCGCTCGAGGGCCCGAGCCCGGCCCCCGAGGTCGGCGCGCGGGCGCACGAGGTGCTCGGCCTCGTGGCGCTCGCGCGCGGGCGCAGCGACGAGGCCCGCAGCCACGGCGCACGGGCGTCGCGGAGCGCAGGCGCCATGACGGGCGCTCCGGGGATGGCGGCCCGCGGGCGCGCGGCCTTCCTCGAGGGCTCGGCCGCGTTGCACGAAGGGCGAACCGACGATGCACGCGCCGCCTACGCCCAGGCTGCGTCTCTCGCTCGGGGCGCGGGCGAGCGCGCCGCCGAGGTCGGCGCCCTGACCAACCTCGGGCTGGTGGCGCTCGATGCGGGGCGCTTGGCGGACGCCCTGGAGGCCCTGCGGCGGAGCGCAGCCGTCCTCGCGTCGCAGGGCCCCACCGTGGACCGGGCGCGCACGCTCGCGAACCTCGCGGGCGTCGCCATGCTGCTCGGGGACCACCCGCTCGCGGAGCGCGCCTCCACCGCGGCGGGCGAGGACGCGTCCCGCGCGCAAGACGCGGCCGCCCTCGATCACGTCCTCCTCCTGCAGAGCGAACTCGACTGGCGAAAGGGGCGGCCTCGGGCGGCCGTCGAACGCCTCGCGGGGATCGATGCGCGGTCGCCCGTCCGCGTGCGTGCAGACCTCAGGCTCGGCCCCCTCCATGCGGCCCTCGGGAACGCCCTCGAGGCCCGCGCTTGCCTCGAGCGGGCGCGCGGCCTCGCGCTCGGCCCCCCGCTGGGCGCCGAGCTCGCGCTCGCGGAGTCGATGGTCGCGTTGCACGAAGGGCACGCCGCCGTCGCGGAGGGCCACGCGGTGCGCGCGATGGCCGACGCGCGCACCTTCGAGACGCGGCTCCAGTCGGTTCTCCTCGGCGCCGACACCGCCGACGCGTGTGGACTTCACGAGGAGGCCACCGCCCGGCTTCAGGCCGCGCGCAGCTTGCTCGAGACGGCAGCGGACGGACTTCCCAGCCCGGGGCGCGCGACGCTGAGGGCCGTCGGAGCGTACCAGCGCGCGTTCTCGACGCGCGCGACGGACCGACACGACACGCCCGAGGCCCCCCCCGCCTCCCACGTGCGGGGGTGGACCCTGGCGCGCGCGATCGTGGCCGCCGCCACCGCGCGCGAGGTGCTGGAGGCGCTCTGCACAGCGGTGCTCGAGCGGAGCGGCGCGGAGCGCGCCTTCGTGTTCTCCCGCGCACCCGACGGCGCCTTCGTCGTCCGGGCGGCGCGCGGGGTCGACGGTCCTTGCGATGACGTGGAGCTGCCCTCCCGATCGATCGCCGCGCGCGTGCTCGACGAGGGCCGTCCCATGATGAGCGTCGATGCCCTCGTCGACACGCGGCTCGACGGCGCAGCGAGCGTGCACGCGCTCTCGCTCCGGAGTGTCCTCGCCGCCCCGATCACCGGACCGTCTGCGGACCGCCTCGGCGTCTACCTCGACGATCGTCTCCGCCCGGACGCCTTCGGGGCGACCGCGCGCGACGAGGTGCTCGCGCTCGCCGCCATCGCCGGCAGCGCGCTCTCCCTCCTCGAACGCGCCCGCGTCGCCCGCCGCGCCGGGCACCCCCGGCCACGGACGCCGCGCGCGGGCGGGTCCTCTCCGGAGCGCGGCCCCGAGGACGCTCGGCCCTTCGAGCGCCTCGTGGGCCAGAGCCCGGCGATGCGCCGCGTGCGGGCCCTGGCCTCGCGGTTCGCAGACAGCGACGCCCACGTCCTGCTGGTGGGTGAGACCGGCACCGGCAAGGATCTCCTGGCCCGCGCCCTGCACGACGCCAGCGGCCGCCGCGGCGGCCCGTTCCTGACGCAACACTGCGCGGCCATCCCCGAAGCCCTCCTCGAGAGCGCCCTCTTCGGGCACGTCCGCGGTGCGTTCACGGGCGCCGAGCAAGCGCGCCGCGGCGTGTTCGAACTCGCCCGCGCCGGGTCCTTGCTGCTCGAAGGCATCGAGCATCTCGGGCCGGCCCTCCAGGCCAAGATCCTCCGGGTCTTGTCGGAAGGGACCGTCCGGCCGGTGGGCGCCGATCGCGATCGAGCCCTCGATGTCCGCGTGATCGCCGTCGCGGGGGACGACCTCGACGCGCGCCGCGACGACGGCCGCCTTCGAGAGGACCTCTACCACCGCCTGGCCGTGCTCCGGCTGGATCTGCCGCCCTTGCGCGACCGCCTCGAAGACCTTCCCGCGCTCATCGAGCCACGGCTCGCTCGCCGACCCGACGCGCCTCCGCTGCGGCTCAGCGCGCGGGCCCTCGACGCGCTCCGAGCCTATTCCTGGCCGGGCAACGTTCGACAGCTGGAGAACGAGATCGCGCGCGCCAGCCTGGTCGCGCGCGACTGCATCGACGCGGAGCACCTGTCGGCCGACGTGAGGAACTCGGCCCCGAGCGCCTCCCCCGCCGGGCTGAAGGCGCAGGTCGAGGCGCTGGAGCGGAGGCTCGTCGAGGAGGCGCTCGTGGCGCACGCCGGCAACCAAACGCGCGCGGCCCGCGCCCTCGGACTCTCACGCTTCGGTCTCCAGAAGATGCTCCGCCGCTTCGAGCGCCAGGGCCGTTGACGCCGCGTCGCTCGACGTTCAACCGAAGTGATCGAAACCGGTCGCGCCGAGGCGGAGTTCCCGGCCCTCGGCCACGATCGTGACGCCCTGCCCCGGGACGATCTCCCCCACCCTCGTGCCGACCGAGGCGAGCCAGGCATCGTCGACCGGACCCACCAGGAGCAGCTCGTAATCGTCCCCGCCAGCGAGCGCGTCGAGCCAAGGATCGCGCCCGAGCCGCGCGGCCAACGCCTCGTGCCCCGGCCACCGCGGCACGGCGTCGCGTTCGATCCGAGCCGCCACCCCGCCCGCGTCGCACACGTGACCGAGATCGGCGACCAGTCCGTCGGAGACATCGATCCCGGCGTGCGCGCGCGCGCCGGCGGTCCGTCCCACGTCGAACCTCGGCACCGGCCCGAGGAACGCCTCCACGAACGCGCGCGCTTGGTCATCGAGCCCGAGGCCCGCGTCGAGCGCGCGGCAGCCGAGCGCCCGGGCCCCGAGGGGCCCCGTCACCCAGACCGCATCGCCCACCTTCGCCCCTCGCCGCAGCAGCGGCCGCGCGCACGATTCGCCCAGCACGGTGGTCGTCATCGAGAGCTCCGACGCCCTCGACAGGTTGCCCCCGACCACCGGCGCGCCGTGCATGCGGGCGGCGTCCTCGATGCCGGCCGCCAGCGCCTCGAGCACCGTGTCGTCCACGCCGACGGGGAGCGCCACCGACGAGAGGATGGCCCTGGGGGTCGCCCCCATCGCCGCGAGGTCGCTCAACGCGGCCACCGCCGCGCGGAAGCCGATCGCACGGTAGGTCGCGCCCCGCCCGACCCACGAGGAACGGAAATGCACGCCTTCGAACTGGGCGTCGACCGATGCGACCACGCCGTTCGCGAAGGCGCCACCGTCGAGCACGGCCCCGTCGTCGCCGATCCCCACGGAGACCCCGCGGTGGACGATCCCGTGCAGCGCTCGCAGCCGCTCGATTCGACGCTGCTCGATGGGACGCTGCTCGATCGGACCGCGCCCGGAGCTCACGCGGCGCCGTCTTGCTCGGGCAGCACGACCCGGAAAGTCGCGCCCTCCCCCGGCGCGCTCTCCACGGTGAGCGTCCCGCCATGGGCCTCGACGAGCCGGTGCGCGATGGCGAGGCCGAGACCGGTGCCGCCGTGCTCGCGCGTCGCGCTCCCGTCGACCTGGTAGAACGCGCTGAAGATCTTCGCGTGCTCGTGGGGAGGGATCCCGACCCCGGAGTCCTGCACCGACAGCTCCACCGCGGGCCGCCCGGGGGCCATCAACACCAGCCCCATCCCGCCGCCGTCGTCCGGCGCGTCGAGCTCGGTCCGCCGCGCCGCGAGCCGCACGGAGCCGCCCTTGGGGGTGAACTTCAGGGCGTTCTCGACGAGGTTGAACAGGACCTGCTTGATGCGCACGGGATCGACCAGGAGTGGCGGCACGTCGTCCGGGCAGACGGCGCTGACCGTGACGCCCTTCTTGATCGCGCTCGGAAGGATGGTGCGTGCGACGTCCTCGAGCAGGTCGCGCGCCTGCATGGGCTGCCGCGCGAGCGAGACCTTCCCCTGCTCGAGCTTGTTCATGTCCAGCAGGCCCGTGATCAACGCGAGCAGGTGATCGCCTCGACCCCGGATCGTCTCCACGAAGGCGGCCTGCTCCTCGTTGAGGGAACCGACGACGCCCGCGGCGAGCATGTCGGAGTACCCGATGATCGAGGTCAGCGGCGTGCGCAGTTCGTGGCTCACGGTCGCCAGGAAGTTGCTCTTGAGGCGATCGAGCTCGCGCAGCTGGTCGTAGGCGTCCTGCAAGCGCGCGGCCTTCTCGGTCAGCGCCCGGTAGTTCTCCCGCACGCTGGCGACGTGCATCTCGGTCGTGAGGAACGCGCGGTGCCCGGAAAACAGGATGAGGTCGAGGACCTTTCCGAGATGCGCCGTGATGCGCTCCACGGTCTCGAGACGAACCCGCGGCATCTGTCCGAGCGCGTCCCGCGCCGTCTCGGGATCGACCCCCGGATCGATCACGAGGAGCGAGCGGGGCACCTCGCGGCGCTCCGCCGGCACGTAGGGCCCGACGACGAAGCGACCCAGCCGACGGCCCTGGTACAGAATCGGCACGATGCGGTACGAGGCGCCGGTGAAACATGGATGGTCGATCGGCCCCTCGCTCGGGTCGAGACGCCGGACATCCGCGACGAGCCCGCTGCACGCCGTTCGTCCGCTCGAGAACGTGTTCACGTAGCGGCACACGGCCTGCTCGTCGTGCACGTCGGTCAGCAACGTCCCGTCGGTCGAGAACACGCGGATCGGCAGCGCGAAGAGCTCGAAGAACGAGAGGCACACCTCGCCCAGCGCTTGCCGGTCGACGATGTCCTCCAGGCGGGCGACGTCCGCGAGTTCGCTCGACATGGCCGGGTTCATCGGATCTCCTCCGACCCCGGGAGCCCCAGCTTGGAGCGCACGTCCCTCAGCAGCGCGTCGCTCTGGACCCCGAACCGCTCCGCGAACTGATGTTCCTGCTCGAGCTTCCTCCACGTCACGTCCACCAGCCCGAGGAGGGTCTCGAGCACCCCCTGACCGCGCAAGGCCACCGCCTTGAACACGGGCTCCTTGCCCTTGGTCGCGAGGCGATCGATCTCGTCATCGCTCCGCACGTCCGGCAGGTCCCGCTTGTTGAACTGGATGACGAGCGGCATCGACGCGGCGTCGAGGCCGTTCTCCACGAGGTTCTCCCGCAGGTTCAGGAAGGCCGCCTGGTTCGCGCGGGTCTCGCCCGTCTGCGAATCCGCGATGAAGGCGACCCCATCGGCCCCCTGGAGCACGAGCCTCCGGGTCGCGTTGTGAATCACCTGTCCCGGCACGGTGAAGAGCTTGAGGCGGATGGAGATCCCACCGCCCGACTGGACCATGAGCGGCAGCAGGTCGAAGAAGAGCGTACGGTCGTCCTTCGTCTCCAGCGTCATCAGGCGGCCCCGCGACGCGGGCGCCACGAGCTCGTGAATCGCCTGGAGGTTCGTCGTCTTTCCGCTGAGCGCCGGGCCGTAATAGACGAGCTTGACCGTCACTTCTCGGGCTGTGAAGTCGAGCTGCACGCTGGATCCGAGCGTAGCCGCAGCGGCGCGCTCGGCGCAACGTTCATCGGGCCCTCAACGCCTGGTACAGCGCGGCCGCCATGAGCATCGCGCTGACGCCGAACGCGACCCACTCGACGCGGCTTCGCCCCGTGCGGGGCGGCTCGCGCAACGTCTGCACGCGGACCATCGCCCGGGCGAGGAGCTGCTCGATGCGGGCAGCGGCCTCCTCACGGCGCTCCGGTTGCGTCTCACGCACGGCCCGGTAGCGCTGACCGGCGAACGCGAGCCGCCCTTGGAGATCGGCGAGCGCGAGAAAGCGCTTGTGCGCGTCCGCGTCGTCCCACGCCGCGAGCACACGCCCCCAGGCCTCCTCCAGTTCGTCGACGCCCTCCGCCATGCGCCCGGAGTGTACGGCACCCGCGGGCCGCCGCACCGGGCGACGCGACGGCCGTAAAGCCGCCCGCGACCCGGCCACCGGCCGCCCGGGCGATCCACTTTCTACCACCGGGCCGCGCCTTCACGCGACGATGGGCGGGTCCGAGCCCCCGCGGACGTCGGAAGTTGACATCCCCGCCCGTGGTCCCTTAGGTTCGGGCCGTGGTGGGAAACGGTGCCAAACCGTGCCCGATTCAGGCAGAGTCCTGATGGGTGTTCGGCCCGCCACGAGGAACGACGGTGTTCCGAGGGCAGTACGCGCACGCGATCGACGACAAGGGGCGGACCTCCGTGCCCTCCCGGTTCCGCGACATCCTCGCGGCGCAGGGCGAGTCGCGCATCGTGCTGACGGCCGGCGTCGATCCATGCCTCGTCGCGTATCCGATGAAGGAGTGGATGGCCTTCGAGGAGCGCCTCTCGCAGCTGCCCCGCTTCGATCCCTCGGTCGCGATGATCCGAAGGCTCTACGTCTCCGGCGCCGTCGAGATCGAGCTCGACAAGGTCGGCCGTCTGCTCATCCCGACGACCCTCCGAGCGACCGCGGGCCTCGAGCGCGAGGCGCTCTGGGCGGGCATGGGCAAGCACCTCGAGCTGTGGTCCCGGGAGCGCTTCGACCAGCTCCGGACGCAGGTGCTCGGCGACGCCGTCCAGATGCGCGAGATCGCGCAGCGGCTCGGGGAGCTCGGCCTTTGAACGCCGAGGACGCGCGCGACGAGGCGACGCCTTCGACGCCCTCGGTCCCCCGGGTGCACGCCCCCGTGCTCTTGCGCGAGACCCTCGCGGCCCTCGCGCCCCGAGACGGCGGCGTCTACGTCGACGTGACGCTCGGCCGCGGAGGGCACTCCGAGGCCCTCCTCGAGGCGAGCGGGCCGACCGGCCGGGTGCTGTGCATCGACCGAGATCCTCAGGCGCTCGTGGAGTCGGCACCCCGGCTCGCCCGCTTCGGCGCGCGGGCGATCTTGGTGCACGGCGCGTTCTCGTCGCTGCCGCAGCTGCTCGCCGAGCACGGCCTCGGGCAGGTCGACGGCGTGCTCGCCGACCTGGGGGTGAGCTCCCCGCAGCTCGATGACCCCGCGCGAGGATTCTCGTTCCGTTCCGAGGGCCCCCTCGACATGCGGATGGACACGACCCGGGGCCCGACCGTTCGGGCCCTGATCGCCGCCCTCTCGGAGCGCGAACTGGCCGATCTGATCTTCCGGCTCGGCGAGGAGCGCGCATCGCGCCCGATCGCGCGCGCGATCAAGCGGGCCGAGGCCGAGGGTGGGCTCGCGACCACGTCCGAGCTGCGAAGCGCGGTCGTGCGGGTCCTCGGGCCGCGGAAGAGCGGCGGCATCGACCCGGCGACGCGGACGTTCCAGGCGCTCCGACTCGCAGTCAACTCGGAGCTCGACGAGCTCGGCGCCTTGCTTCGCGCGCTGCCCGACGTGCTCTGCGACGGCGGCATCGCCGCCGTCATCAGCTTCCACTCGCTCGAGGACCGCGAGGTGAAGCGCGCCTTCCGTGGCGACGAACGCTTCGCGCCCTTGACCAAGCGTCCGGTCGAGGCGCTCGACGACGAACTCGGGACCAACCCGCGCGCCCGCAGCGCGAAGCTCCGCGCCGCACGTCGCGCCGCGCGCCCCGCGGGCGACGACGCCCGGTCCGTGGAGGCCCGGCGATGAAGAGCCGCGCCATGGTGCTGTGGATGGCCGCCGTGCTCGCGACGTCGGCCGCGTTCATCGCGCACCTCGCCTTGCGGCTCGAGGTCGTGAGCCTCGGCTACGACGTGGGCCGAGAGCGCCGCGAGCAACGCCGGCTCGTCGAGCAGCGCCGCCTGCTCTCGATCGAGGCGGCCACGCTGCGCGAGCCCGAGCGCGTCGAGGCCGTGGCCCGCGGCACCCTGGAGATGGACGTCCCCGACCCCTCGCGGATCGTGCCGCTCGGCGTCCGGGCGGGGCGTCGCGCCGCCGGGAGGGCCCGATGAGGAACCTCGATCCGGGACGCCGCCGGTGGATGAAGGCCCGCATCTTCGTCCTGTGCGGAGGCCTCGCCCTCGCCGCCGGTGCGGTCGTGCAGCGCGCCTACTCGCTGCAGATTCGACAGGCGCCCGAGCTGCGCGCGCAGGCCGAGCAACAGCAGCTGAGGGACGTCCACCTCGCACCCAAGCGCGGGACCATCTACGACCGGCACGGCGCCGAGCTCGCCGTCAGCGTCGGCGTCGAGAGCGTCTTCGCCAACCCGCGACAGATGCGGCGAGAGCACGTCGACATCGGGTCCGCTGCGGCCCGGCTCGCCGCGCTGCTCGGGGTGGACCGCGAGCGCCTGTTCGCTCGCTTCTCGGGCGACCGCCACTTCGCGTGGGTGGCCCGGCAGGTGACCCCGCACCAGGCCGAGAGCGTCCGCGCCCTCGCCATCCCCGGCATCGCGCTGACCCACGAGTCGCGGCGCTTCTATCCGAACCGCGGCCTGGCCGCGCAGGTCCTCGGGTTCTCCAACGTCGATGGCGTGGGCATCGAGGGGCTCGAGCTCTCGATGGAGGAGCGCCTGCACGGCTCGCTCGAGAGCGTCCCCGCGATGGTGGACCGCCGCGGCCAGGTGGTGTTCTCCGAGCAGTTGCTCGACGACCGCGCGGCCCAAGGGGACGACCTGTACCTCACGCTGGACAAGACGATCCAGCACATCGCCGAGCACGAACTCTCGATGGCGGTCCGGACGTTCGAGGGCGAGTCCGGCAGCGTCGTCGTGATGGACCCGAACACCGGCGAGATCCTCGCGCTCGCGAACTATCCGACCTTCGATCCGAACGATCCCGGCGGCGCTCCGCCCTCGCATCGGAGGAACCGAGCGCTGACCGATCGGTTCGAGCCGGGCTCGACGATCAAGACCTTCACGATCGCCGCGGCCATCGCGGCCGGCACGCTCCGGGCGGACGAGGGGGTGGACTGCTCCGGCGACGCGCCGCACAACCGCCTGATCGTCGACGAGGACGGACACACCATCGGCGAGGCCGAAGGGCACCGGTTCGACCGGGTCATGAGCCCGGCCGAGATCCTGGCGCACTCGTCGAACATCGGAGCGGCCCGCATCGGCATCGGCCTCGGCCGCAACGCGCTCTACCGCGGTCTGCGCCGATTCGGCTTCGGCCAGAGCACCGGGCTGCCGCTGCCGGGCGAGACGGCCGGCATCCTCCGACACCCCGACCGCTGGTACTCGATGGACCTCGCCTCGGTCTCGTTCGGGCACGGCCTGTCGGTGACGACGATGCAGCTGGCGGTGGCGTACACCGCGATCGCCAACGGAGGCCGTCTGCTCCAGCCGACCC
>CAIKNO010000584.1 GCA_903828805.1 uncultured Sandaracinus sp.
CGCCCTCTTCTTGTAGATCTTCGCCTCGGCGTCGACGACCTCGAAGCGGTCGGCGACGGACGTGAACGACAGCGACTCGTTGTCGCCGAGGCAGAGGAACCCCCCGTGGTCGAGGCTCTCCCAGAACAGCTCGAGGACGTGATCCTGGAGCTCGCGGTTGAAGTAGATGAGGACGTTGCGGCAGACGATCAGCTGCATCTCGCCGAACGACGTGTCCATCGCGAGGTTGTGGCGGGCGAACGTGATCCTGCGCCGCAGCCGTGGGTCCATCGCGGCGGCGTCGTAGCGCGCGTGGTAGTGGTCCGACAGCGAGCCCTTCGCGCCCGACGCGAGGTAGTTGCGGCTGCCCTGCTGGATGGTCTCGAGCGGATAGATGCCCGCCCTGGCCGTGTCGAGGGCCCCGGCGCTGATGTCGGTCGCGTAGAGCGTCGCCCGATCGTAGAGGCCGTCCTCGGACAGGAGGATCGCGAGGGAGTAGACCTCCTCGCCGGTCGCGCAGCCGGCGTCCCACACCTTCACGTGAGGCCAGGTCCGCAGCATCGGCAGGACGTGCTTCCGGAGCGCGGCGTGGACGAAGGGGTCGCGGAACAGCGCGGTGACGTTCACCGAGAAGTAGGCGAGCAGCTTGTAGAAGAACGCCGGCTCCCGGAGCATCCGGCCGGTGGCCTCGCTGACGGTGGACAGGCCCGTGTCGACGAGGAACTGCGTCACGCGCCGGTCGACGGTCTCCCGCGCGTACTGTCGGAAGTCGTACCCGTAGCGCAGGTACATGGCCTCGAGCAGGAGGCCCACCTCGATCCCCAGCAGCTCGGCGGGCTCGATGCTCGGGGCGAGGGAGAGCGGCAGCTTCGTGGTGGCGGAGTCGCGGCTCATCGGCACAGCAGCACGCGCATCAGGGACGCGAGCCTCTCCGGGTCGACCGGCTTGGAAAGATAGTCGGTCGCGCCGGCGCGGATGCAGAGCTGCCGGTCTTCCTTCATGGCCTTCGCGGTCAGCGCGATGATCGGCAGCTTGGCGAACGAGGGCTGCGCGCGGATGCGCCGCATCGTCTCGTAGCCGTCCAGCACCGGCATCATCATGTCCATCAGCACGAGGTCGACGTCCGGGGTCTCCGAAAGGACCGCGAGCGCGCGCTCGCCGTTCTCGGCCTTGACCGGGTGCACGCCGTGGCCGGCGAGCAGCCGGGCCATCGCGAACATCGTCCGCATGTCGTCCTCGACGATGAGGACCTTCTTGCCGCGCAGCGGCTCGTTGGACTCGTGCAGGCGCAGGATGGCCCGCCGGTTCTCCTCGGGCATGTCGCGCACGACGCGGTGCAGGAAGAGCGCGACCTCGTCGATGAGCCGCTCCTGCGAGCGCACGTCCTTGACGATGATCGACTCCGCGTACGCCCGCAGGAAGAGCTCCTCTTCGCCCGTCAGCGCCCGGTTCGTGTGGATGATGACCGGGGGCAGCGCGAGCTTCTCGGCGGCGATGCGCTTGAGCAGCTCGATGCCCTGCATGTCGGGGAGGCCGAGGTCCATCACCACCAGGTCGAAGGGCCCGTCGCGGAGCGCGTCGAGCGCGGCCTGGCCGGTCTCGACCTCGACGACCGCGACGTCGCCGCCGCCCTGGCCGACGATCCGCACCGTCTCCCGGCGCATGATGGCGTCGTCCTCCACCACCAGGACCCGCTTGCGGGACTGCGCCGAGGCCGCCTGGAGGCGGCGGAGCATCTCGTCGATCTGCTCCTTGCCGATGGGCTTGGCGACGTGGCCGATCGCGCCGAGGCTCAGGTTGCGCGCGCTCGATTCCTCGACCGAGACGATGTGCACGGGGATGTGCCGGAGCGACACGTCCTGCTTGAGCGTGTGCAGCACGGCCCAGCCGTCCATGCGCGGCAGCTGGATGTCGAGGACCACGCCATCGGGCCGGTGGGCGCGGGCGAGCTCCACGCCCTCCTCGCCGCTCGTCGCGACCAGGCACTTCAGACCCCGTTCCCGCACGTGCCCGGCCAGGATCCGCGCGAAGCGGACGTCGTCCTCGATCAGGAGGATGACGTGGTCGTGCTCGCCGATCTTGTGCCGGTCGTCGTCCACCACGCCCGTCCTCGGCGCGGCGGCGGGCGGCTCGGCGATCGCCTTCGCCGGGAGCGCGGCCCTCGGCGCCGTCGGACCGACGGGATGCGGGGAGGTGCCCTGGGCGTCGGACCCGGCGTCGCCACGCGGCGTGGCCGAAGCGAACGCGACGTTCAGCGGGAGGAACAGGGTGAACGTCGAGCCCTCGCCGGGCTCGCTGACCAGCTGGATCTCGCCCCCGAGCAGGGCCGCGAGCTCGCGCGAGATCGAGAGCCCCAAGCCCGTGCCGCCGTACTTCCGGCGATCCCCCGAGTCGGCCTGCTGGAACGCCTCGAAGATCAGGCGCTGCTTGTCGAGCGGGATCCCGATGCCGGTGTCGGCGACGTGGATGGCGAGGGACGTGCGGGGGTCGAGCCCGCTCCGCCTCAACTCCGCGCGCTCCGCGGGGCGCGCGAACGTCACCGTGACCGCGCCGCCCGACTCGGTGAACTTCAGCGCGTTGCCGAGCAGGTTCTTGAGCACCTGCCCGAGGCGCTGGGGGTCGGAGACGATCTGCCGCGGGGCGTCGGGGGCGCACACGATCTCGAGGGCGAGGCCCTGCGCGCGGGCCATGTGCCCGAACTGCGAGAGGAGGGTCCGCTCGAGGTCGGCGAGCTCGATCTCCTCGGGCCGCAGCTCCATCTTGCCGGCCTCGATCTTCGAGAGGTCGAGGATCTCGTTGATCAGGTTGAGCAGGTCGCTGCCGCTGTCGAAGATGACCGTCGCGGACTCCACCTGCTCGGCGCTCAGGTTCCCCGGGCCGTTGTCGCGCAGCGAGCGGGCGAGCAGCAGGAGGCTGTTCAGCGGCGTGCGCAGCTCGTGGGACATGTTCGCGAGGAACTCGGACTTGTACTTGCTCGCGAGCGCGACCTCGTCGGCCTGCGCCGCCAGCACCTTGCGCGCGCGGTCGGTCTCGAGCTTCTGGCGCTCGAGCAGCTCGTTCTTCTGCGACAGCTCGGTGTTCGCGAGCTCGATGTCGGCCTGCTGCGTCTGGAGCCGCTGCTCCGAGACCTTCAGCTGCGCGGTCTGCTCCTCGAACTCCGCGTTGGTGTTCCGCAGCGCCTCCTGCTGGGCCTCGAGCTCCGCGGCCAGCTGCTGGGCCTGGGCCAGCGCCCCGGCGACGCGCTCCCGCGCGCTGCCCGCTTCGAGGGACACGGCGATGCTGGGCGCCGCCTGCCGGAGGTACTCCAGCGCGGCGTCGGAGAACGTGCCGAACGACGCGAGCTCGAGCATCCCGGTCACCTTGCCCTCGACCTGCAAGGGCGTGACGCAGAGGTGTCGCGGCGAGGCCTCGCCCAGGCCGGAGCCGACGCGGATGTAGTCCGCGGGCACGTCCGACAGGAGGATCTGCTTCCGCTCGAGCGCCGCCTGCCCGACGATCCCCTCGCCGGGCCGGAACTCGTGGGCGACGCCCTTGCGGTGGGTGAAGGCGTGGCTGGCGACGAGCGCGAGCGTGTCGCCGCTGCGCTCGGCGTCCACGGCGTAGAACGCACCGACCTGGGCCCCGGTGTAGTTCGAGAGCTCGGTGATGATCCGCCGGGTGATCTCGGCGGTGCTGAGCTGCTCCTGGAAGACCTCGTTGAGCCGGGCGATCCCCGCGACGACCCACTCCTTGGCGTCGCGCTCGCGCTCGGCGCGCCGCATCGAGGTCACGTCCCGGACCGCCGCGAGCACGCCGACCAGGGTGCCGTCCTCGTCGCGGTAGAGCGTCCCGCCGTACGAGAGCTCGAGCAGGCTCCCGTCCCGGTGGCGCAGCCCGAGGGCCGCGTCCTGCACCTTGCCCTCCGCGAGGGTGCGCTCGTGGGCGCGGCGCGCGGCGTCGCGATCGACGAAGAGCGACGCGAAGTCCGTCCCGATCAGCTGGTCGCGCGCGACGCCGAGCCGCCGGGCGGCCTCCTCGGTCGCGTCCGTGATCTTGCCCGTGGCGTCGATGGCGAAGAGGGAGTCGGCCGACGCCTCGACGAGGCTGCGGAGGTAGTCGGCGCGCTTGCGGGCCGCCGCCTCGCCGCGGTGGGCCTCCGACACGTCCTGGAGCGTGATCAGCAGCCGGCTGGGCGTGCCCGGCTCGGCCGGCACCACGGACGCGCTCATCACGACCGGACGGGCGGGGCCCGTCGACCTCCGCATCGAGAGGTGGAGCTCGCGGTGCGCGCCCCGGCTGCGCGCCTTGTCGAGGGCGGTCGCGGCGGCCTCTCCGTCGACGAACCACCCGGCGACCTGGGCGCCCTGGACGGCGTCCCGGGACATGCCCAGCAGGACGGCCGAGGCCTCGTTCGCCGCCTGCACCTTGCCGTCGTGGGCGACCAGGAGCATCGGCTCGAGGCTTCCTTCGAAGGCCCCGAGCGAGGCCCCGAGCGGCCCGGCCTGGAGGTCCGATGCCGCGGGGGTCAGCCCCGCGACGGCCCAGGCGCCGAGCCCGAGCGCGCCGAAGCCGACGAGGACCAGCGCGACGGCGGTGGAGGGCGCCAGCCCCGAGGTCAGCGCGACGGCTGCGAGGCTGCCGAGGACGCACGCCGCGGTCGAGGCAAAGAGGGCCATGCGGACACGGCGGGACATGTTCACTTGGCAGGCTCCGGGGCGTGACACAGCGCACGCCCGGCAACTCCGAGATGGAACGCCCGCGCCGCGAACGCGGCCCGGCGACCATCACCATCCGAGGGACGAGCTTGGACCCTATCCGCTGGCGGGCCTGACCGTCAACGACGCGCGCGGCGGAG
>CAIKNO010000585.1 GCA_903828805.1 uncultured Sandaracinus sp.
CGCCGAGATCGCGGAAGATCACGCGGGCGATGCGCAGACGGCTTTCGAGTGGCACCAGCGCATCTTGCTTGAGGCACCGCTCGACGATCAGAGCACGTCCGAGGCCGAGAGGCTCGCTGCCGCGCTCGGGAACTGGGAGCAACTCGCATCGTCGCTCACCAGGGTGTTCGAAACGCCTCGTGAAGAGGCGGTGGCGGTCTCCGTGGGGAAGCGCCTCGCCCGAATCTACGAGACTGAGATCGGCGACACGCGCCGGGCTTCGGAGGCCCACCTCTACGTGCTCGGCGTGGTCCCGACCGACGCGGAATGTCTCGAGGCGCTCGACCGAATCTACAGTGATCACGGCGCGAGCGAACTCCTTCAGGAAGTGCTCCGTCGGCGTGCGGCGGCGACCTCGGATCCGCGGGATGTGCTCGAGTTGACGTTCCGCCGGGCGGCGGTGCTCGAAAATGACCTCGGACGTGTGGACGAGGCGGTGGGCGTCTACCTGCACCTCCTCGATCATCTCGACGCCGAGCATGAAGAGTCGATCGCCGCCCTCGCGAACATCTTCACCGAAAAGCAGGACTGGGTCCGGCTTCTCGAGGTGTTCGAGCGCGAGTTGAAGGTGGCGCTGGGCGATGGCGGGCGGGCCGATGTGCTCGGCCGGATGGCCCGCGTCGCGGACGAGCGTCTCGGCGACGCATCGCGTGCCGTGTCGTTGTGGCGTGAGGTGCTCGAACTTCGCGGTGAGGACGCCGAAGCCCTCAGCGCGCTTGGTGACCTGCACGCCCGCTCGGAGCAGTGGGCCGAGCTGGTGGACACGCTGGATCGCGAGGCGTCGATCGCGGTCGACGACGACGAGCGGGTCCGGATCTTCTCCGACCTGGCGCGCATCTGGCGAGGCAAGCTGGGCAACGAGCAGCAGGCGGTGGAGAACTGGCAGCGGGTTCTCGACGTCGACCCCACCAGCACCGACGCGCTGTTCGGCTTGGCCGAGATTCAGAAGGTGGCCGGCGAGCATCGAGACCTCGCCGATACACTTCAGCGCGTGGCGGAGGTCGGCGGCGCAACGCTCGACGACTCTGTCCTCGAGGTGGTCTTCATGGAGCTGGGTGCGCTCTACGAGCGGACGCTCGAGGAGCCTGCCGACGCGGTCGACGCCTACCGAAAGGCGCTCGACGTCAACCCGTCGAACTTCCTCGCCATGGACGCGCTCCAGGCCATTCACTCGGCGGACGGTTCTTGGGTCGACGTCGTGCAGGTGATGGAGCGCAGGGTCGAGGCATTCGACGTCGTCGAAGACAAGGTCGCGGGGCTGCTCGACATCGCGGAGGTGTGGTCCTCCAAGCAGGGGGAGCCCGACCGCGGAACCAGTGCGTTCGAGCGAGTTCTGGGACTCGACCCGCGTCACGCCCTCGCGTTCGAGCGCCTCGACGAGTTGCACCGGGCGGCCGGGCGCTGGGAGAACTTGGTCGAGGTCTTCATCACTCGGACCGAGACCGCCGAGAGTTCCGCCGA
>CAIKNO010000586.1 GCA_903828805.1 uncultured Sandaracinus sp.
CGCACGGCGCCGGGTGCCGAGGCCCAGGTCGACTACGGCCAGGGCCCGCTGGTGAAAGACAGCGACGGCGTCTACCGGCGAACCCGGCTATCCGCGATGACGCTTGGTTGGTCGCGCAAGGCGGTGTGGCTGCTGTCGTTGTCGTCGAGCGCCAGGGTCTGGAGCACGCTGCACCCAAGCAGACCGAGCCGAATCCCCGGCTCGAGCGCGCCGCTGGCCGCTGAGCGCGTGCCCCTCGCGTCGAGGTTCCAGCTACCGCCGCGCGAGACCCGCTTCGTGCTCGACAGAGGGCCCGTAGAGTCAACGGCGGCGCCCACTGCGGAGTGCTCCGCGCCGACGCTGCACCACTCCCAGACGTTGCCCAGCATGTCGAACAGGCCCCACGGGTTCGCCGTCTTCTCCTTGACCGGGTGCGACTGTGAGCCACTGTTGCCGCTGTACGAGGCGATGCGGTCGATGTGCGCAGCGCAGGGTTCGCCGAGCCACGTCGGCCCCAGCGTGCCCGCGCGGCACGCGTACTCCCACTCGGCCTCGGTGGGCAGCCGCACGTTCAAGCCGGGCGTGGTCCAGCCGCGCGCGCTTCAAGAAGCGCTGGCAGTCAAGCCAGCTGACCCGCTCCACCGGCCTTTCCTCACCGTTGTGCTTGCTCGGGTTGTCGCCGAGCACCGCCTGCCACAGCCGCTGCGTCACCGGCGCCTCGCCCAGCCAGAACGCGCGGCTCAGCGTCACCGAGTGAGCGACCTCGTCGTCGTTGCGGCCCTCTTTCGCGTCCGGCGAGCCCATCGTGAACGTCCCCGCCGGGCACCAGCGGAACTTCACCGTGACCGTAGCGATGGTCGTCGTCGCCCACGTGCCGTGCTCGGCTGCCCCGTCTGCTCCTGCCTGTCGACGTCGCCCTCGACCATGCCGGCGGTCAGGTCGGCCTCGTCGAACTCGGGCGTCACCGTCGCGGCCTTCTTCGCCGCATCCTCCTTCGTCGCGGCCTCCTTCTTCTTCTTCTTCGGCGCGGGCGCCGACGGAGCGGGGGCGCCGATGCCGACCTGAACGACGGCGAATGGCGGCTCGTTCTGCGACCCGATGCGCAGCACCTTGCGAACGACCGCCGGGTCGCACGGCGTGTCGACGAGGTTCAGGGTGCGGAGCTTGCGCTTGTCGCGCGAGTACGGACCGGCCGCGCCGTAGGAGGCCTCGGCGATTTGCTCGAAGCAGGACTTCTTCAGCGCCGGAAAGCCGTGCAACGTCAACGTCTCGAGGTCTTTCAGCTGCAGCAGCCCGCGGTCGGGGGACCACGAGTGGCCCGGCGGGTTGAGGTTGGTGAACGAGCACGTCGCGTTCGGCGTGGCGGCGATGATCAGGGTGCGGAGGCACGGCGGCAACGTCGTGAAATCAAGAGAGGCGAAATTGGTCTCGCCGGGGGGCAGCGTGATCGTCAGCGTGTGCACCGACGTCAATGTTCGGTACGCGTACGTGCGACAGAGCGTCAGCCAATCGAGCTTGAGCTCCTCCATCCCGAGGGCTCTTGCGATCACCGTGCGATCGGGGGGACGCAGCTCGGTCGCGTCGAAGGCGTTGACGAACGCCTTGGGCAAAAGCGTCGCGGCGCTGCTGAAGAGTTTGGTGTCGGCTGACGCGCTCCGGAACACCGGCAGGTGCTCGGCCAGCAGCAGGGCGTCGAGGTTCCGCAGCTCGAGCGTCCCGCCGAGCGTGCACTCGTCGACGCGGTGACGAACGATCAGGCCGACGTCGATCAGGCCCTCGTCGTGGTCACACTCGGGATCGTCCTCGCGGCTGTAGACGAGCAGCTTCTCGATGTGCAGCGCGGGGCCGCTCGGAGGCAGTCGACCGTCGAGGTCGGTGTGGATGACGCGCAGCTGGACCGGGCCGTCGAACCGGGACGTTGCGGGAAACGTCGTCGGCGCCGACAGGAAGAGCCGCTGCAGCGCGGGCAGCGCGTCGGTCACGGCAAAGTCGAACCGCCCGGTGCCGGTCACGAGCAATTCGCGCACGCCGGCGAGGGCGTCGAACGGTCCGGCCGCCGCGCTCAGCTGCACGCCCGACTCGCCGTGGCCGAGGAAGAAGCCGAGACGCTCGAGCTTCGCAAGCTTGTCGAGGCCGGCCAGCCGCGGCGCGAGTTGGTCGAGGGTCCACCGGGTGCCGCGCCCGCGCTTGCGCGCGCAGCTGCAGGCGGACTCGAACGAATCGCGGCCGAGCGGCGGCCCCGCAGCCTCCCAGCGGGAGCGCTGGCGCTGGCGGCCGAGCCCCGCCTCCAAGTCGCAGTCGTCGGCGTGCCACGGACCGGCCTCAAGGTCGACGACGAGCTGGCGCAGGTTCGTCAGGAGAGCGAGGTCAGCGAGGGAGTCGTGCGCCGGTGTTCCTTCGGGGTCGGTCGCGAGGCGCACGCACAGGTGGGTGATCGACGCGTAGTCGAAGAAGGGACTCGACAGCAGCGCCCGGCGCAGCCACGGCGAATCGGGCAGCGACGTGTGACGTAGCTCGACCAGCGCGACGTCGTCGGGCAGGCCCCAGCGCTTGTCGCGGTGGCGGACGACGCGGCGCGCGCCGCTCATCAAGGGGCCCCAAAGGTCCTTCGACTGGTCGCTCGACAGCAGTTCCCACGCCTGCTGCTGCTCGACGGGCCCGGCGCGAAAGAGGCGCGACAGGTTGTCGAAGGCGGACGAGACGTCGGCGTCGGCGGATGTCATGCATTGCTCCTCTGCACGGGTGGACTAGCAAAGCCACGGCGTCGATCCGTCAG
>CAIKNO010000587.1 GCA_903828805.1 uncultured Sandaracinus sp.
CGAGGGGAGCGGCGGCGCAGGGGCTGGACGCTCCGGCTTCGGCGCTGGAGCTCGGACCGGAGCGGGCGCTGGAACTCGGGCCGGCGCAGGGAAGGGCGCCGCATCCACGCTCGTGACGTCGTCGATTGGAAATGGACGCTCGACGGTGGACCCGCCGAGATCGTCGTCCGCGACCGGAGGCGGAATCGGAGCCGGCCTCAGCCCACCGACGCCCAGGGTGGTCGACCGTGCAGGGCGGGGGACCGACGGCGCGCCTGGTCGCTCCGTGGTGCGAGAACCGACGAACGCCCGCCCGCCCGGGGTCCCGCGCTCCGCGGCGACCGGTGGGCCGGCCCGCCCATCCTCGGCCATCGGGACCCGCGCCGCCTCCGCCGCGGCGAAGAAGGTCTGCAGTTCGGCGATGTCGCCCAGCGCCTTCCACGCCTCGCCGCTCCGCGAGATCTCGTCGTGTCGCCGGAGCTGGCCGGACGTGATCAGCCGCTGCAGTTCCTTCAGCGAACCGATGGTCTCGGTCGGCCTTCCGGCCCCACGGACGGACCACGGTCGGGGTTCATCGGCCGTTCGCGCGGGGCCGACGCCGGGACGGAACACTTTGAAGAGATGCCCGCAGTTCGTGCACTTGACGGTCGTGCCGCGCGCCGAGACCAGGGTCTCGTCGAACTCGTACTCGGTGCCGCAGCGCTCGCACGTGACGTCCATGGTTCGAAGAGGGCAGATGGTAGCCGCCCCCCGCAGGCGTGTCGAACCTCGCGGAGTGGCCGGGCCCTCGTCGTCTCAGGTGAGGGAAGCGGCGATCGCGCGGGCTCCGTAGAGACCCACCCGCGCATCGGTCACGACGGACACGCGGACCCGCTCGAGCAAGGGTCGCATCCGGCCCTTGTCGAGGAACGCCGCGAGGAAGCCGCCTTCTCGAAGCGTGGGCAGGATCCGCGGGGCGATCCCGCCGGCGACGTACACGCCGGCGGTCGGAAGGGTCTTGAGGGCCAGGTTGCCCGCCTCGGCGCCGTACAGCGAGACGAACATCGACAGCGCCTTCGCGCAGGCGGGGTCCGAGCCCGCCGCGCCGAGCTCGCCGATCACCGTCCCGGGATCTTCGGATTGCATCCGGACCAGCGTGTCTGCGCGACCCTTCGCGAGGCCGCCTTCGAGCACGAATGCGTGCAGCGCCGCGAGCCCCGGGCCCGACACCGCGCGCTCGACGGACACGCGGCCGCCGTGCCGCTGCCGCAGGAACCGCAGGAGTCCATCTTCCTCCTCGTTCCTCGGCGCGAAGTCGGTGTGCCCGCCCTCGGTCGAGAGCACACGCGCGCCCCGCTCGGTGCGCAGAAGGATCGCCTCGCCGAGTCCAGTCCCGGCGCCGAGCACGGCGGCGTGCCCCCCGGGCTCCACGTCGCCTTCCTGGAGAACGACAAGCTGCTCGGGGCCGAGCTCGAGCAGGCCCCGCGCCGTCGCCTCGAAGTCGTTGACCACGGCGACCCGGGCCACCCCGAGCGACGATGCGAGCGCCCGGGCATCGACGGTCCATGGGAGATTCGTCGTCTGGCAGCGACCACCCACCACCGGCCCCGCGACGCCGAACGCACAGGCCTGAGGGGTCACCCCGGCGCCCTCGAGGAAGACGCGCGCGGGCGCCTCGAGGCCCTTGTGTACCGCGCTCGAAAGGACGGTCGCCGCGAGCTCGATCCAGCCGTCGGCCGTCCGCTCGAACAGCGAAAGCGCGGTCTTCGTTCCGCCGACGTCCCCGGCGAGCAACTGCGTTCCGATCACCGCCACGTGAACCTCACCGGACGCCGTTTATAGGACCCACGGCCCGGCCGCGCACGCGCTCCCGCACGTCCCGGTCCACCGCGTCGGGACGCCCGCGAAGCTCCCGGGGCCTCCCGGTCGCCGCCCCGCCATTCCCTGCGACTCCGAGAGCGCCGGTCCCGCCGCCCGTCCGACGGGGGTGGTTGACGCCCTCCGAGCGCAGGAGTAGATACGGCCGCTCTCCGGGGCGGCCCGAGCGTGTGCGCGACGCTCTGCCTGCCGGGCGCACGGTGTCTTCCGTGTGCGCGGTTCCCCGTCAGGCCTGCCTCGGCGGGCCCTTCGGGATACGGGAGCGCGTTCGTCGAGGTGTTCGGGTGTTGCTCTCCTTCCTCAACATGCTGATGTGGTTCCAGCCAGCGGCCGCGGGCGGCGGCGGAGGCCCATCCAGCGGTGGAGGCGGCGGCGGCGCATCCGGTGGGACGAGCTACTGCATGATGCAGGCGGGCATGATGCTCGCGGTGCTCGCGTTCACCTACTTCTTCATGATCCGCCCCGAACAGAAGCGGCGCGACGAAGCCGAGGCGCTCCTCAAGTCGCTTCGCAAGGGGATGAAGGTCCGCACCACGGGCGGCATCCTCGGCGAGATCGTCAGCATCACCGATCACGAGGTGGTCCTCGGGGTCGCGGACAAGGTCCGCATCAACGTCCTCCGTTCGCACATCGCCGGCCCCGAGCCGGAGAAGCGTGAGAGCGGCGAGGCGAAAGACAACGGCGACAAGGGCGACAAGGGCAAGAAGCCCGAAGAAGCCCGGGGCTGAAGGGCATGGACAGGGGCTGGTATCTCCGATTTGGTTTCGTGCTGGCGCTGACCATCGGCGCGTGGCTGGCCCTCTGGCCCAGCCTCGGTGGCAGCGAGCGCGATTGGTGGCGTGCCCCGACGTGGGTGCGCGAGACCTTCCACAACCGCATCGCCCAGGGACTCGACATCCAGGGCGGGCTCCGGCTTCAGTACGAAGTCGAGGTCGACGAAGCGGTGGAGGAGCGTCGGGATCTCCGCGCCCAGCAGGTGACGGAGCGGCTCTGCCAGAAGTTCGAGATCTGCGCGGAGGGCGATCCGGCGACCCGCGAACAGCTCGAGGAGACCCGCGCTCGGGTGCGCGTCGAGACGGCCGGGCCCCAGGGCTTCCGGGCGCGCTTCACGAACGCCGACGACGTCGGCCAGCTCGACCGCGACCTAGTTCAGAGCTTCGGAGACCTCCGGGAACTCGGGCGAGAGGCGTCGACGGTCACGCTCGAGCTGTCGGACGCGAGCGTCGAGTCGCTCCGGGAGACCTCGGTGCAGCAGGCCCGGGAGACGATCGCGAACCGCGTCGACGAGATGGGGCTGCGCGAGGCCGCCGTCATGGCCCGCGACACCGACATCGTCGTCGAACTGCCGGGTGCGAGCGAGGAAGACTTCGAGCAGATCCGCCAGGTCATCGCCCGGACCGCCCGCCTCGAGTTCAACGTGGTCGACGACCTCGGCGAGGTGGTGCAGGGGCTCTCGGACGTGCCCGAAGGGATCGAGCGGACGACCGAGGTGGTGTCGGCCGGCGAAGACCATCCGCAGGTGGTGTCTCATTACCTGCTGGCGTCCGGCGCGGGCGCCCGCGAGCGGCTCCAGGCCTACGTGGCGACCCTCGCGTCGTCGGGCCAGATCCCCGACGATCACACCCTCGCCCTCGGCGAGACCTCGTCCGGTGAGGACGAGGACGGCGAAGGCGGCGAGGAGGCGTGGCGCACGTACTACCTCTACCGCCGGGCCGAGTTGACCGGCGGTGCGGTGTCGGACGCCGCCGTCTCGGTCAATCCCGATGACAACAGCCCCTACGTCTCGCTCACGTTCGATGCGAACGGCGCCCGGACCTTCGAGCGTCTGACCGGCTCGAACACCAAGCGGCGGATGGCCATCGTGCTCGACGATCGCGTCGCCTCGGCGCCGGTCATCCAGCAGCGCATCGCGGGCGGCCGCGCGCAGATCACGCTCGGTGGGTTCCGCCAGTACAACGAGATCCTCAACGAGGCGAACCAGCTCGTCATCGTGCTGCGCGCCGGAGCGCTGCCCGCCTCGATCCGGCCCGCCAACGAGCAGCTGATCGGCCCGACCCTCGGGTCGGACTCGGTCGCTCAGGGCCTGCTCGGCGCGGCGATGGGCGTCATCCTCGTGCTGCTCTTCATGGGCTTCTACTACCAGATGGGTGGCATCGTCGCGAACGTGATGGTGCTGTTCAACCTGCTCTATCTCCTCGCGCTGCTCGCGGTGTTCCAGGCGACGTTGACGCTGCCCGGCATCGCCGGCGTGGCGCTCACGATCGGCATGGCCGTCGACGCGAACGTGCTGATCAACGAGCGCATCCGTGACGAGATGCGGCTCGGAAAGTCCGCCCGCTCGGCGGTCGAGCTCGGGTTTCAGCGGGCCTTCTGGTCGATCTTCGACAGCCAGCTGACCACGTTCATCGCGGGCGTCGTGCTCTACCAGTACGGCACCGGCCCGATCCGTGGCTTCGCGGTCACGCTGATGATGGGCATCGCCACCTCGCTCTTCACCGGGGTGTTCTGCTCGAAGGTCATGTTCGATTGGCTGGTCCGCGGTCTCAAGGTCCAGCGGCTCCGGGTCGGGTGAGCGCACCATGGAATTCATCAAGCCCGGAACCGTCTTCGATTTCATGAAGTACCGCACGACCGCCGTGGGCGTGTCGTCGGTGCTCATGGTGATCGCCATCCTGTCCATCTTCTGGCCGGGGCCGAACTTCGGCATCGACTTCAGCGGCGGCACCGAGGTGCAGCTGCGCTTCCGCGGAGAGGTCGGCACGGCCGAGCTCCGTGGCCTGCTCGAGGAGCTTCGCTTCGCGAGCCCGGACGTCGTCGCGGTGCAGGGGCACGCGAACGAGTACATCGTGCGCGTCCGTGAGGTCTCGAGCCTCCCGGCGGGCATCGAAGACAGCGTGCGCTCGGCGCTCGGGAGCACCCTCGGCGAGGGCAACTCGGTGCTCGCGCTGACGTTCTCGCCCGGCGGCGACAAGGTCTCGGTGCGGCTCTCCGCGGAGGCGGAGGCGTCGCAGATCGCTTCTTCCCTCCAGACCGCGGGTCTGGACGTCCGCGGGGACGTCAACCGGGTCGGGCGCGACACCGACTTCCGCTACGAGGCGAACCTGGTGGGCATCGCGGACCGGATGGTCACCGAGCTCTCCGAGCGCCTCGGTGAGCGCGGTCCCGACGCACCGCTTCGGATCGAGTGGGTCGGTCCGCGCGCGGGCGAGCAGCTCCGGAGCGCCGCGCTCCGTGCGCTGCTCTACGCCATCGCGTTCATCATGGTCTACGTCGCGTTCCGCTTCGATCTCCGGTTCGCTCCCGGTGGCATCGTGGCCCTCATCCACGACGCGCTGATCACGGTGCTGGTCTTCGTCGTCCTGCGGCGCGAGTTCACGCTGACGACGGTGGCCTCGCTGCTGACGATCATCGGTTACTCGATCAACGACACCATCGTCATCTACGACCGCATCCGCGAGAACATGGCGCGGCACCGCGGCAAGACGATGGCGGAGCTCATCAACCTCTCGACGTCCGAGATGCTCTCGCGGACGATCATCACCTCGGGCGTCACGCTCCTGTCGATCCTGCCCTTCTTCATCTGGGGTACGCAGGTCATCCAGGACATCGCCTTCGCCCTCTTCGTCGGGTTCGTGTCCGGCGTGTACTCCACGATCTACATCGCCGCTCCGGTGACCGAGTGGATCGACACGCGCTACTTCGCGAAGGGCCGGGCCAAGCCCGCCGCCGAGCCGACCCGTCCCTCGGGCGGCGGCAAGGCCGCCTCGGCCGCCGGCTGAACGCGGCGCTGCCGGGCCGGGGCGCTCGCCCCGGACGTGCCAGCAAGAAGCTCCGATGGACTCCATGAACCAGCCGCCCGCCCCGTCGACCGACGCGGCCCCGGGCGGCTGGGTCGTTCGTGGCGCCGACCCGGCCTCGGCGTTGGAGCTGGGACGACGGCTCTCGGTCTCCGCATCGACCGCGCAGGTGCTCCTGCATCGGGGGCATGCCGACGAGCTCTCCGCGCGAGACTTCCTCGATGCGCGGCTCGCGGGGCTGACCCAGCCGGACGCGATGGCGGACCGAGCCCTCGCCGTGGACCGGCTGGCGCGGGCTGTCCGCCAGCGGGAGCGGATCGCCATCTTCGGTGACTACGACGTGGACGGGACGACGAGCACGTCGATCCTCGCGGACGCGCTCGAGGCGATGGGCGGTGAGGTCGTGACCCACGTCGCCCAGCGATTCGCTGGCGGATATGGCCTCAGCGCCGCGGGACTCGAGCGGATCCGCGCGTCGGGGGCGGACCTGCTGGTGACGTGCGACTGCGGCTCGAGCGATCACGAGCGGATCGCCGACGCCCGTCGTTCGGGACTCGAGGTGATCGTGGTCGATCACCACCTCGTGCCGTCCGAGCCTCTGCCGGCGTTCGCCTTCCTGAATCCTCATCGGCCCGACTGCGGCTTCCCCTACAAGGGGCTCTCCAGCGCTGGGCTCGCGCTCTCACTCGCGGCGGGCGTTCGGGCCGCGCTCGGCACCGCCTTCGATCTTCGGACGCTCCTCGACCTGGTGGCGCTCGGGACGATCGCCGACGTTGCGCCGCTCGACGGGGACAACCGACGCCTCGTGCGGGCAGGGCTCGCGCGGCTCGGCGTGCCCACGCGGCCGGGAGTGACGGCCCTGCGCGAGCGCGCGAAGATGAAGGGCGCGGCGATGGGCGCCATCGATGTCGCCTTTCGCCTGGCGCCTCGGCTCAACGCGGCCGGCAGGCTGGCCGACCCGGCGCTCACGGTCGCGCTGCTGCGGGCGCGAACGCTCGACGACGCACGGGCCGCCGCGCTCTGCATCGAGGCGCTCAACGACGACCGCAAGGCCCTCACGCGCCGCATCACCGAGGAGGCGGTCGCGCAAGCGAAGGAAGTCTACGGCGGCGCCATGGACGGCGGGCTGGTCGTCGCTGCCGAGGGATGGCATCGCGGTGTGGTCGGCATCGTGGCCGCCCGGCTGGTGGAACTCTTCGGCGCCCCGGTGCTGGTGCTCTCGCTCGAGGATGGGATGGGCCACGGCAGCGGCCGCGCCCCCGCGGGATTTCCGCTTCACGACGCGACCTCCCGCTGCCGCGCCGAGCTCGCCGGCTTCGGCGGGCATCAGGCCGCGGTGGGGTTGACCGCGAAGGCTTCTCGGATCGAGGCGCTCCGCGCGGCCTTCGACGATGCCTGCCGCGACCTTCGCGGACGTGGCGGCGCGGTCCGACCACCGCGGCTCATCGATGTCGCGCTCGACGGCGGCACCTTCGGGCTGCCGTCGGCGTCCGAGCTCTCGATGCTCGAGCCGCTCGGACACGGCAACGCGGAGCCGCTCTTCCTCGTGCCCGGCGCGCGCGTCGAGGAGGCCCGAACCGTCGGGGAGGGGCATCTGAAGTTGACCCTGCGCGTCGGTGGTGATCGTCTTCGCTGTTTCGGCTGGGAGATGGCCGAGCAGCGGGATCGATTCGGCCGCGACGTCACCGTCGTCGGGTCGTTGCGGCCGGATGCCTGGATCGGGGGCGAGGCCGTCGAGCTGCGGCTCATCGACGTGTTGCCGGGCACCCCGTGACGTCGCCGCGGCGGGCACGCTCGCTTGCCGCCGCGCCGTGTCTCCGGTTCAGCGCCGTGTCCCCGGTTCAGCGCCGTGTCCCCGGTTCAGCGCCGTGTCCCCGGTTCAGCGCCCTGTCCAGCGCGGCGCGCGCTTCTCGAGGAACGCCATCAGTCCCTCGCGTCCGTCCTCCGTGCCGAGGATGGCGCCGAGCTGATCGCGCAGCGCCGGCAGCGCGGTGGCGAGGTCGTGGTCGGCGTGCGCGTGGAAGGCCTGCAGCCCCATCCGCAGCGCCGTCGGGCTCCTCGAAGCCAGCTTCGCCGCGAGCGACTCGACCTCGGCGTCGAGCTCTGCTTCGCCCACGACCTTCGACACGAGCTCGATCGAGGCGGCGGTCGCCGCGTCGAGCGACTCGCCGAGCAGCATCATGTCGAGCAGGCGTCGCCGCGACACCACGCGCCTCAGGACCGCCATGATCATGAAGGGAAACAGGCCCCTCGAGATCTCCGGCGTCCCAAAGGTCGATCCGGTCGAAGCGACGGCGAAGTCGCACGACGCCACGAGCCCGAGCGCTCCCCCCATCGCCGGCCCACGAACCTTCGCGATCGTGGGCTTGCCCAGCGTGGTGAAGCGCAGCAGCAGGTCGACGAAGTCGCCGCGCACGGGGAGCCCCTCGTCGTCGATGGACATCTGCTTCAGGTCGCCGCCGGCGCTGAAAACCTGTCCCGCGCCGGTGAGGACGACCACCCGCACGTCCGGATCGTCCTTCGCGTCGTCGAGCGCCCACACGAGCTCGTTCACCATCTCGACCCCGATGGGGTTCCGGCGCTCGGGGCGGTTCAGGACGATGGTGAGCACCGGGCCCGAGGCCTCGACCAGGAGGGTGCGGTAGCGGCGATGCGCGTCCATCGATCAGCCCTCGGTCGAATGGAGGGGCGTCGCGTGGCCCACGTCGAGCGCCGCCTGTCGGCCCGCGGCCACCTCGTCGAGGCGGAGGATGGCCCGCGCCTCCTGCACGGTCGCCGGCTCGCGGCCGGTGTCGCGGGCGAGTCGAACCGCGACCTCGACCATGTCGCCGTTGTTCCGCGCCATACGACCATCGGGCAAGTAGAGGTGATCTTCGAGCCCGGTGCGGATGTTGCCGCCGAGCACGAGCGCCGCGGCCAGCATCCGCCAGTGCCCGTGGGAGATGCCGATGACCTCCCACTCGCTGCCCGGCGGCATGATCTTCGTCTGCAGCTGCAGGGACTCGACCAGCGGAGGAATGCCTCCGAGGACGTTCACGATGAACGAGTACTGGTGGGGCTCTCGGAGCGCGCCCATGTGGATGAGGGGCTTGGCCCCGGCGGTGTGGCCCGTGTCGAAGCACTCGAGCTCCGGCTTCACGCCCGCCTCGTTCATCGCCTCGAGGAGCGCGAGGATCTTCGCGTAGGGATTCGGGAAGATCATGTCGAAGACGAACTGCTTCTTCGACTCCGAGTACTTCGCATAGTTCATCGTGCCCATGTTGAGCGCGGCGATCTCGGGTCGGAGGGTACGGATGATCTCGACCTGCTGGCGGACGTCGTCGCCGATGGTGCCCGTCGAGAAATTGAGGATGATCGGGCAGCGCTTCCGGATCTCCTCCTTGATCGCGGCGAACACGCGCGGCTCGAACGTGGGCGTGCCGTCGTCGTTGCGGGCGTGCAGGTGCACCACCGATGCGCCCGCATCGAACGCCCGCTTCGCCTCCTCGGCGATCTCGACGGGCGTGTACGGAATGCCCGCGCACTGCTTGCGGGTCGCGAGCACGCCCGTGAGCGCGCACGTGACGACGACCTTGTCTTCCGATGCCATCACTTCTCCCTCATGGCGGGGCGTCGCCGTCGGCCGGCGCCTCGCGTTCGTGTTCCTCGACCTCGGCCCGGACGTGCTCGGCGAGGTCGCGAAGGATGCGCCGCAGGGCGCTCCGGTCCTCGACATGCAGCGCCCGGAGGGCGCCTGCGAAGAGCTCCAGCGACGTGAGCGGGACGCCCCGGGCGATCTCCTTGCCGTGCTCGGTCGCCCGGATCATCACGACGCGCCGGTCGCTCGAACTGCGTTCACGCACGACCAATCCGTCCCGCTCCATGCGGTCGACGATGCCGGTGATGGTCGAGTTTCGGGCGCTCATCCGGAAGCTCAGTTCCGACAAGGACAGGTCGCCGACCGCCTCGAGCACCTTGAGCGCAGACACCTGCGGCCCCGTCAGCCCCATGTGGCGGGCGGCCTGCTTGGTGACGCGTCGGCTCTCCGTGTACAGGTAGAGGATGGCCTCGACGATCCGGTGGATGTCGTCGCCGCGCTCTCCGCCCTGATGAGCCTCCGTCACGTCTCCCCACCCTGGCGTCGCCGGACGGCCCGCCTGCTCCGATGTTTCGCACACTGAATATCAGGGTGCGGTCCGGCTGGCGAGGGCGTTCGATGTCCACCGCGGCGCGCGCCCGCCGGGGCGCACGCACGTCCGGACGCGGCCGTGTTGCCCGGGCGGCCATTCCCGTGTCAGTCTGCGGCCGCATCGTGAAGGGGAGGCTGGATTGAGCTTCATTCGTTCGGGCAGCCCCTCGCAGGGGATCGTCGGTTGGGTTCGGTCGTCGGCGGTGGCCTGCGCCCTCGCGTGCGCGGTGGTCTGCGGCCTCTCGGTCGCTCCATCCCGGGCGGCCGCGCAGTGCACGACGACCTCGCCGACCTGCTCGCTCGTGACCCCGACGGCGAAGGGCATCATCGGCCTGGGCCTCATCGGCGCAGAACTCGGCTTCGTGGTCCCGGCGATCGTGCAGAACGCCGCCCACACGGGGGAGTGGTGGCCTTACCTCGTGTTCCCCGTGCTCGGTGGGGCCGGCGGAGCCGTCGGTGGGTACTTCCTCGAGCAGGGCACCCAGACCTCGGCCGAGGTGGACGTGGCGATGCTCGCCATCGGGGTCGGGCTGATCGTCCCTGCGCTCGTCACGACGATGGTCCTGACGTCCTACGACCCCGCGAGGGATTCGCAGAGTTCGGCCGGCGAGGACGCCGAGGCCGACGAGATCCCGAGGACCGAGGACGGAACGTCCACCGAGGCCGTGCAGGTCGAGGAATCCGGCGAGTCGACGGGCTCGGAGGCGGCGCCCGCCTCCGATGGTGCCGCGGCGCCTGCTCCGTCCAGCCGCCTCGAGCGGACCGGCACGAGCCTCATGGCGGGCGGCCCTGGGCTGCTCCGGTTCGACGGCACCCGCGTGCTGCTCGGGGTCCCGATGGTTCAGCGCCTCGCGACGTTCACGGCGGAGGAGGCCCGTACGCTTCGGGTCACGCAGAGCGCCGACGTCAACGTGCCCGTCCTCAGCGCCTCGTTCTGAGTTCGCTGCCCGTCGGGCTCACCCGCGGAACACCGAGCGGCGGTAGTACCGCAGCTCGTCGATGGACTCGCGGATGTCGTCCAGGGCGCGATGGTGCCCTCGCTTGGTGGGTCGGGCGGCGTAAGCCTCCGGGTGCCAGCGCCGGACGAGCTCCTTCACCGTCGACACGTCGACGTTCCGGTAGTGCAGGTGGCGCTCCACCTCCGGCATGTACGCCGCCAGGAAGAGCCGGTCCTGGTGGATGGAATTGCCCGCGAGCGGGGCCCCTCGGACCGGCGTGTGCTGGGCCACGAACGCCAGGACCTGCCGCTGGGCTTCGGCCTCGTCGATCTGAGAGCCGCGGACGCGCTCGATCAGCCCCGACTCTCCGTGGTGCTTGCGGTTCCACTCGTCCATCGCCTCCAGCAGGCTGTCGGGCTGGTGAACGACGATCTCGGGTCCCTCCGCGACGACGTTGAGCTGGCCGTCGGTCACGATCGTGGCGATCTCGAGGATGCGCTCCCGCTCCACGGCGAGGCCGCTCATCTCCATGTCCATCCACACGAGCAATTCACTCTCTGCCATCGACGTCTCCTCAGGCCCCCTGGCCGCATGCGAGCACGGTGAGAACCGCACCAGAGTCCCCGTAATTCGACAGGATCGCGGCCCCCGCGGCCGCCCGGAGCAGCGTCACCGACGCCGGCTGCGAGGGCGGGGGGAGGCCCAGCTGGTCCGCGCCGAAGGTCGTGAGGGCGGACTCCGGGGACGCGGGGTCGAGGAGCCAGCCGAGGAGCCCCGAGCGGCCCTCGCGGACCAGCAAGAGGCCCTCGTCGACCTCCGAGAGCCGGAGCCGTTCGGTGTCCCCGCTCGGCAGGATCGCGGGGCGGCCGACCTCGGTGAGCGACACGCGCTCGACCGAGAAATCGAACGCATCGCGGACCACGGCCCAGACGAAGCCGTCGCCCGAGGCGAGGACCTGGCCGGACGACAGGGGGGAGGTCGTCGTCTGCCGGCCCTCCTCGAGGCCCCCGATCCCGACGAACGCGAGGGTCTCTCCGTCCACGGCGAACACGGCGTGCGTCCCGTCCGAGGCCAGGCCGAACGTCTCGAGTGCGTCCGCGGGAGAGAGCGTCACGCGGTCGGACCAGCCGGGCGACCATAGCTGCCGCGTGCCCTCGATGTCGGTCCACGCGAGGACAGGTTCGCCCTGGACCACCACGAGCGCCAGCGCGGTGACGCCGATCGTCTCCAGGCGCGTGGGTTCCGACGCGGGCTCGACGGCCCCGTCGGCGGCGCGCCGGAGGCGAACCAAGGTGAGCGATGGGGGGGCGGCGACCGGGTCGCCGCTCGGGTCCTCGAGCGCGAGCGCGAAGACGGCGCCGTCGTCGGTCGCGGCCGCGCGGACGAAGCGCGCGCGGAGGGGCGTGTCGAGCAGCGGGCCGGGGACGCCCACGGCGCCATTCCGAGCGACCCGGCGGGAGCGCACGCCCCGGCTGCTGAACCCTGCGTCGCTGATCAGGAACTCGTCGCCCCACGCCGCCGCTGCGAACGTCGGGTCCGTCGTCGAGAGCGGGAACGAGAGCGCGGCCATCGATGCGCCTTCGTCGATCCGCCCATCGCAATCCTGGTCGACGGCGTCGCAGGACTCCGGCGCATCCGGTGCGGTCGACGCGAGGGTGTCGTCGCAGTCGTTTCCGCAGGGAGGCGGGGCCACCCCGTCGAGATCGACGTCGATGAACGGGGCCGTCACGCGGCACGCGCCCTCGACGCACGCGCGCACCTCGCAGCTGGACGTCGCACATTCCTCGTCGCGCACGCAGGCGGGCTCCGATGCGCGCGGCAGCGGCACGGCCATGGGCCCGGCGGGGGCGCCGCATCCTTCGAACGGACCGGCGCCTGCCAGCAGCGCGGCCGCGAGCGAGGCGCCCGCCACCTGCCACCGCGTGAGCCGACGTGGATGCGGCCCCATCGCCCTGCGCGTGTCGTGCTCGGGTCTGGTCACCTGCGCACGATAACCCGAGATCGACGGCGAGTGGACGGCGCCGCGTCGTGTCCATCGCCGCGTCGTGTCCATCGCCGCGTCGTGTCCATCGCCGCGTCGTGTCCATCGCCGCGTCGTGCTCGGCCGGGGCGGGCGGTCGGGCGCTGGGAACGCTACGCTCGGGCCGTGCTGCTCGCCCGCGTCCGTCGCACCTTGCGCGAGCGCCGCCTCGTCGGACCGGGCGACCGCGTCCTCGTCGCGGTGAGCGGCGGCCCCGATTCGGTGGCGATGCTGGACGTCCTCGCCCGCCTCTCGGTGCCGCTTCGACTGACGCTCGAAGTCGCCACCGTCGACCACGGTCTGCGGGCGTCGGCCGGGCTCGAGGTGGAGCTCGTCCGGGCCCATGCGGAGCGGCTCGCACTCCCCTTCCACGCCTGCCGGGTCGACGTGGGCCTCGCGGGCGCGTCGGTGCAGGCGAGGGCGCGCGCGGCCCGCTACGAGGCGCTCTTGGAACTCGCGGCCTCCCGCGGCGCATCGCGGATCTCGGTCGGACACACGCGGGACGATCAGGCCGAGACGGTGTTGCAGCGCCTCTTGCGCGGCAGCGGGCCCCGGGGCCTGGCCGGCATCGAGCCCGCCCGCGCGGACGGAGTGTTCCGGCCCCTGCTCGACGCTTCGCGGGCGCAGGTGGACGCGTGGGTGAAGGGGCATGGGCTTTCCTGCGTGCAGGACCCCAGCAACGTCGATCCGAAGCACCAGCGCGCCCGGGTCCGGCACGGCCTGCTGCCCGCCCTGCAGCAGGAGAACCCCGCCATCGTCGCCCACCTGGCCCGGCTCGCCGACGATCTGCGGGGGTTGACCCGCGACGCCGACGCCGAGGCGGAGGCTGTGCTGGTGGGTGCCGCCGCAGGTCCGTTCCTCGATTCGGGGTCGCTCCTCGGGGCCGCGCCCGCCGTCCGTGTCGCGGCGCTGCGGGCCTGGGGGGAGGCGGTGACGGGGGCGTCGCTCGGGCGCGCCCACGTCGAGGCGCTCGAGCGGGCGCTGCGGGGCCGCGGCGCCGCGTGGCTCCCCCGGGGCTGGCGCGTCCGGCCGGTGCCTGGAGGACTCGCGGCCGACCGGGCGGGGCCGTGAACGGCGAGGGTGGCCCGCGAGGAGCCTCCGTGGCTGGTCATCCTGCGGCGGAGGCCCCACGTGAAGAAGCGTGAAACACGGGCAACCCGTCGGTCCAAAGGTTTGATGGGCCGGAGTCGGTGTGCCAACCTAGCGCAGAAGTCTGGAGCATCCCGAGGACCCGACGCCGGCTGGCGTGGGCCACGCGGCTGCCCGAGAGGTGCAAGTGAAGCAGAGCCACAAGACCCTCCTCCTCTGGCTGCTCCTGATCGTGATGATGTACGCGATCTACCAGCTCGTGACGAACGAGCCCGCGCCGCGGCAGGTCGCCTTCAGCGAGTTCGTCGCGGACGTGCGTGCGGGTCGTGTCGAGCAGGTCGAGATCGAGGCCCGCGGGGCGAACGCCGACTACACGTACATCCACGTGCAGGGCGAGCGCCGCGAGCAGCGCAGCACGGTCGGCATCGTCGGCGAGGACATCAACCAAGAACTGCTCGAGCACAACGTCCGGGTCAACTTCGTCCCGGCCGAGCAGAACATGCTGCTGACGACCTTGCTGTGGTCGTGGCTGCCGGTGATGGCGGTCGTCGCGCTGTTCTTCTTCTTCATGCGGCAGGTCCAATCGTCGGGCGGCAAGGCGATGAGCTTCGGCAAGTCGCGCGCGCGTCTGCTCAGCGAATCGCAGAACAAGGTGACGTTCGCGGACGTCGCCGGCATCGACGAGGCCAAGGACGACTGCGAGGAGATCATCGCGTTCCTGAAGGACCCGAAGAAATTCCAGCGGCTCGGCGGCCGGATCCCGAAGGGCGTGCTGCTCTCGGGTCCGCCGGGCACCGGAAAGACCCTGCTCGCGCGGGCGATCGCAGGCGAAGCGGGCGTGCCCTTCTTCTCGATCTCCGGCTCCGACTTCGTCGAGATGTTCGTCGGCGTCGGCGCGAGCCGGGTCCGCGACCTCTTCGAGCAGGGCAAGAAGCACGCGCCCTGCATCATCTTCATCGACGAGATCGACGCCGTCGGCCGTCACCGCGGCTCGGGCATGGGCGGCGGGCACGACGAGCGCGAGCAGACGCTGAACCAGCTTCTCGTGGAGATGGATGGATTCGAGGCGAGCGAGGGCGTGATCATCATCGCGGCCACCAACCGGGCCGACGTGCTCGACCCGGCCATCCTCCGCCCGGGCCGCTTCGACCGGCGGATCACCGTGCCGAACCCCGACGTCACGGGACGCCTCGGCATCCTCCAGGTCCACACCCGCAAGACGCCGCTCTCGGAGGACGTCGACCTCGACCTGATCGCCCGCGGCACGCCCGGCTTCAGCGGCGCCGACCTCGAGAACCTCGTCAACGAAGCGGCGTTGCTCGCCGCCCGCCAGGACAAGGATCTCGTGTCGATGTCGGACTTCGAGATGGCCAAGGACAAGGTCCTGATGGGCAGCGAGCGGCGCTCGATGGTCATCTCCGAGGACGAGAAGAAGATCACCGCGTGGCACGAGGCCGGTCACACCCTCGTGGGCCTGCTCGTGGCGAACTCGGACCCCGTTCACAAGGTCAGCATCATCCCGCGCGGCGGCGCCCTCGGGGTCACCATGCACCTGCCCGAGCGCGACCGGCACAGCCACTCGAAGGAGTTCATCCTCGACCGGATCGCGATGCTGCTCGGCGGCCGCGTCGCGGAGGACGTGAAGTTCGGCCAGGTCACGACCGGCGCGACGAACGACCTCGAGCGGGCCACCGCGACGGCACGCAGCATGGTGACGTCGTGGGGCATGAGCGAGAAGCTCGGGCCGCTCGCGTACGCCACGCGTCAGGACCAGCCCTTCTTGATGGGCATGACGCCGCGCACGAACGAGTACTCCGAGCAGACGGCGCAGGAGATCGATGGCGAGGTGCGTCGCATCCTCGGCGAGCAGTACGAGCGCGCGCACCAACTGATCACCGCGAACCTCGAGCGCTTGAACACGATCGCCGAGTCCCTGCTCGAGCGCGAGACCATCGATCGCGGTGAGCTCGAGGCGATCATGGCCGGCCGCCCGCTGCCGCTGCGGCAGCGGATCGTCATCCCCCGCTACTCGGACAAGGCGGCCAACAAGACCCGCCCCCAGCGAAAGACCAGCATCTTTCAGCCGCGGCCGAGGGAGGTTCCGTCCGGCGGGTGAGCCCGCAGGACGGACAGGATGGAGTGAGGGCGCGACGAACCCACACCGTCGGAGACACCACATCGCCGCGGCGGTGCTGGGCCCTCGTACGTCCGGTCGGGGTGGCGCGATGACCGCCGTGCCGGAACTCTGGGGGGTCCTGAACGTCACGCCCGACTCGTTCAGCGATGGGGGGCGGTTCCTGGCGGTGGACGCGGCGCTGCGTCACGCGGAGCGGATGTGCGCCGAGGGGGCGGACGTCATCGACGTGGGCGGGGCGTCGTCGCGGCCACCGGGCGCGGCGTACGGAGCGGGCGCGCAGGACGTCCCGGAGGACCTGGAGGTCGCGCGGGTCGTCCCGGTGGTCGAGCAGCTCTGCGCGAGGGGCTGGCGCGTCAGCGTGGACACCACGCGGGCGGGGGTGGCCGAGCGCGCGCTCGCGGCCGGCGCCACGATCGTCAACGACGTCTCCGGGCATCCCTCCGACGCGATGCTCGACGTCGTGTCGGCTCGAGGCGCGGGCCTCGTGCTCATGCACTCGCGCCTCGACGGGCGCGTCGCGCCGCCGGCGACGACGTATGCGGACGTGGTGTCGGAGGTGCTCCGGGAGCTAGGGGGCGAGGTGGCCCGCGCGGCGAACCACGGCATCCCCGCGGAGCGCCTCTGGATCGATCCGGGCATCGGCTTCGCCAAGACGGCGTCGCAGTCCGCGACCCTGCTCGGCGCGCTCGCTCGCTTCGTCGAGACAGGGCCGCGCGTGCTGCTCGGCGCATCGCGAAAATCGTTCATCGCCGCGCTCGCGCCGAGGGCCGATGGCACGCCGCCGGAGCCCCGGGAGCGTCTCGCGGGAAGCCTGGCCGCCGTGGTCTTCGGCGTGGTCGGCGGGGTGCACGCGCTGCGGGTGCACGACGTGGCCGAATCGCGGCAGGCGGCCCTCGTGGCAGCCGCGGCCCGCGGCGCGCGCGGGGCGCCGGCCTCATCGGGGGCCTGCCATGGATGAACTCGGCGCGTGGCTGGGACCCATCGTCGATTGGGGGCCGTTCCGGACCCTCGTCGACATCGTCGACATCCTTCTGGTCGCGACGCTGGTGTATCGGTTGATGCTGCTCGTCCGCGGGACGCGGGCGATGCAGATGGCCGTGGGGCTCGGGCTCGTGTTCCTCGTGTACCACCTGGCCCGACGGCTGGGGTTGGTCACGCTCTACACGCTGCTCGATGGCCTGCTCACGTACATCGTGCTGCTGGTCGTGGTCATCTTCCAGAACGACATCCGGCGTCTGCTCACGCGGGTCGGTCAGCGCCCGTGGTTCCGGTCGGTCCGGCATGCGCGCGAGGTCCTCGCGATCGAGGAGGTCGTGAAGGCGGCGATGCACCTGGGCCAGCGGCACATCGGGGCCCTGATCGTGTTCGAGCGAGATGCGTCCATCGACGAGTTCGTCGAGCACGGAACGCGCGTCGACGCGTTGGTCAGCAAGGAACTGCTCTACGCGCTCTTCGTGCCGAGCGCCGACAACCCGCTGCACGACGGGGCCGTCACCATCCGGGACGGCAAGGTGTGGGAGTCCGGCGTGCTTCTTCCGCTGTCCGGAAGCGCCAAGCTCGACCGTTCGCTCGGGACCCGACACCGCGCGGCGATCGGGATCTCCGAGGAGACCGACGCGGTCGTGGTCGTCGTGTCGGAGGAGCGCGGCAGCGTGAGCCTCTGCTTCAACGGCAACATCGCCCGGGGGCTCGACGCGGGGTCGTTGCGGCAAGCGTTGCTCGGACTCTTCCAGACGACGCCGGCCCGCAAGAAGGCGGCGCGACCCGTCGAGGCCGCCGCGCCCGTTCGTCGCTCGTCGGTCCCGTCGGAGCGTGTGGCGGAGCCGCCCCCGTCGGTGCCTCCCGCCGCGCGCTCCGAGGAGTCGGTTCCGTGACCGGCTCCCAGCGACCGAGGGAGTCCGGCGTCCGGGCGCTCGTCTTCGACAATTTCGGGCTGAAAGTGTTCTCGCTCCTCGCCGCGTTGACCGTGTTCTGGGTCGTGCGCGGTGCGGAGGACGCGCAGCGATCGGTGTTCGTCGACGTCGTGGCCGTGCTGCCGGACGCCGCGAGCGGGCGAATTCTCCTCTCGGACCTACCGGACCGTGTGCGCGTCACCCTCCGCGGGTCGAGGGCGATGCTCAACTCCATCCGGCGCGACGACATCCCGCCGATCCAGATCCACCTCGAGGACAACGAAGCCCGGCTCTTCTACTTCGATCACGAGCGCATCGAGGTGCCCGCGGGCGTCGAGATCGTTCAGGTCGCCCCGGAGACCTTGCCCCTGCAGTGGGCGGACAGGGCTCGTCGGACGGTGCCGGTCCACGCCGCGCTCGAAGGGCGCCCGGGCGCGGGCCTCATGCTCTCCCCCGGCTTGCAGGTCAGGCCCGCGACGGTGACCGTGACCGGGCCCTCGACCGAGATCGCCGCGCTCGATCACGTCAGCACCGAGGCCATCTCCCTCGCTGGCTTCGAGCCGGGTCACCACGAGCGTCGCACGGGGCTGATGAGGCTCGGGGCCCACACCGAGTACGAAGACGACGCCGCGGCGACGGTCGTGTTCGACGTCGCGCCGCAGGTCGCGGAGCGCGCGCTCC
>CAIKNO010000588.1 GCA_903828805.1 uncultured Sandaracinus sp.
CAATCGATACACCCCTCGAAACCTCTCTGAGCGCGGGCGGGGCCCCCGAAGCGAGACCGGGCCCGCCCCGGAAGGGACGGACCCGGCAGCACGCACCTGGCGCGGGGCGCGCGGACCCGCCCGACGGCGCTCAGGCCCGGATGGACTCGGACTCGACGGGCCCCGGCTGGCTGATCGCCGCGAGCGTGCGGGCCACGTCGGCGAAGACGTGCTCCATCGTGCGGTCGAGCCGCGTCCGGGCACGGGCGCGGGCGAGGTCGCCGAGCGACACCACGCCCTCGAGGCGGCCGGCGTCGTCGACGACCACGACCCGCCGCACCTTGCGCGCCGCCATCATCTGCTCGACGTCGGCCACGGCGGCGTCGGGCCGGCAGGTGACGACGCCCTGCGACATGATCGAATCGACGCTCATGTCGTGCAGCGTGCGACCACGGGTGTACGCCGCGATGCAGACGTCGCGGTCGGTCACGACGCCGACGGGAATCCGGCGGTCGTCGAGCACGGGGACGAACCCGCAGTCGCGCTCCCACATGATCCGAGCGGCCTCGGCGGCCGCGACGCGGGGACCGCACCAGGCGACCTCGCGGCTCATCACGTCTCCGATCTTCATCTCGGTGTCCTCCTCGACCGGCGAGGTGCCGGCACGTCGCCACATAGCCCCGCCAAGACCCCGAGGAAGGGCGCCGACGGATCACAATTCCAGCGACGCCGTCGCCCGAACATCGCTATGCTGCCGCGCGTGTCGAACCGACCTGGCATCCCCACACCCACCGGTCATCCCCCCCCAACAGGCCCCGCGGCCGAGGGCGTTGTGCCCGTCGGCCGTCCTGCTTCAGGCAGCCATGCGGCTTCAGGCAGCCATGCGGTGTCCCTCGGCCATGCGGCTTCAGGCAGCCATGCGGTGGTCCTGAGCTGCAACCCGTTCGAGTCCGCGCGCGTGCGCGTGGCGCTCGACCTCGAGGGCGCAGGGCGGTGGACCCTCGAGGAGTGCGCCGACCCCGCAGGCGCCTTCGCCCTCTTCGCCTCCAACCCACCGGACGTCTGCCTCCTCGGCGCCGACCTCGACGACGACGCGGACGCTCGCCTGCAGGCGTGGCGCGAGGCCCACCGCGGCGTCGCCGTGGCGTTCGTCGGGTTGGCCCACGACGAAGGCGCGGCGCTTCGCCGGCTCCGCCGCGGCGTGGACGAGATCGTGCTCGTCGGCGCGCTGTACGGGCTGCCGATCGCCGTCGCCCGGGCACGCCATCGCGTCGCGGCCCGCCTGGAACGCGCCCCCTCGATCGGATCGGCCGTGGCCTCCGGCGCGCCGGACGCGCGCCCCGACGGGGCGGCCGACCTCGCCCTCGACGAGCTGCTCTCCGCCGTCGGGCACGATCTGCGCAACCCCCTGTCGGTGATCGGGGGCTGGGTCCATCTCCTGCAGCAGGGCTCGACCCGCGAGGAACAGAGGAGCCGGGCCCTCGAGGTGATCGGGCGGCAGGTGCGGATCCAGGAGTGGAGCCTCGACCTGCTGCGCGACTACGCGTCGATGGTCTGCGGGAGCTTCGAGGTCCCGCCGGGCCGCGCCTCGCTGGGGCACGCCGCCGCGTCGGCGCTGGACGCGGTCCAGGGCACGGCCGCGGCGTTCGGGGTCGAGCTCGAGCGTGTGAACCTCGACCCGGCGGGAGAGATCCACGGAAGTCCGGCCCTCGTTCAGCGGATCGCGACCATCCTGATCCGGCAGGCGGTGGGCTCGACCCCGCGGGGAGGGCGCGTCCGCGTCGAGCTCCTCCGGGAGGCGGAGCGGGTCCGGCTGTCGGTGACGTGCAATCGCCTCGAGTGCCTTCCGGCGCCCGGCCCGGCGTCACCGGAGCGCCCCGCGATGCGGCTCGCCGGGCACCTCACGACGCTCCAGGGGGGCAGCTTCCACGTGCTCCGGGACCCGTCGGGCCGCAGCCACGGCCGCGCCGCGGAGTTTCCGGCCGCGGCGCAGGACGCCTGAGCCCCCTCTCGGGGGCCCATCGCGCCTGAGCCCCTCGCGGGGCCCTCCCCACGCCGGTCGAAGGTCCCACGGCGTGACGCATCGCGTCTTGACGTCCGGCCGGCCCGGGGGGAAACCCGCGACCCTCATGCTCAGCATCGACTTGACCGGGAAGCGCGCGTTCGTCGCCGGCGTGGCCGACGACGGAGGGTTCGGGTTCGCCATCGCCAAGGCCCTCGCCGAGGCGGGTGCCCGGGTGTCGGTCGGCACCTGGCCGCCCGCGATGGGGATCTTCGAGACCCTGCTGTCGCGCGGCAAGATGGACGAAGCGCGCACGCTGCGGGACGGCTCGAAGCTCGAGTTCGAGCTGGTCGTGCCGCTCGACGCCGACCACGACGTGCTGACCGAGGTGCCGGAGGAGATCCGACAGAACCGCAGGTACCGCGAGCGCGGTGACTTCACCATCGACGGGGCCGCGAAGCGCTGCGCCGAGGCGTTCGGCACGCCGTGCTTCGACGTCGTCGTGCACTCGCTGGCGAACGGCCCCGAGGTCAAGAACCCGATGCTCGAGACGAGCCGCAAGGGCTACCTCGGGGCGATGTCGGCGAGCGCGTACTCGTTCGTGTCGCTGGTGCAGCGCTTCGGTCCGCTGGTCCATCCGGGCGGGTCGTTCCTGAACCTGACCTACCTCGCGAGCGAGCGGGTCGTGCCCGGCTACGGCGGCGGGATGTCGAGCGCGAAGGCCGCCCTCGAGAGCGACACGCGCGTGCTCGCGTTCGAGGCGGGCCGCAAGTGGGGACACCGCGTCAACTCCGTCTCCGCCGGGCCCTACGCCTCGCGGGCCGCGAGCGCCATCGGGTTCATCGGGAAGATGATCTCGTACTACGAGCAGAACGCCCCGCTGACCTCGAAGCTCGAGGCAGAGGAAGTCGCGAACGCGGCCGCCTTCCTCTCGAGCCCGCTCGCCAGCGGCATCACCGGGACGGTGCTGCACGTCGACAAGGGCTACCACAGCATGGCCGTGCCCGCGGACGTCGACGCCGCGCTCGGCGCGCGCTGAGCTGCGCACAGCGTTCGACGGCACAGCGCTCGACGGAACAGCGCTCGACGGAACAGCGCTCGACGGAACAGCGCTCGACGGAACAGCGCTCGACGGAACAGCGCTCGACGGA
>CAIKNO010000589.1 GCA_903828805.1 uncultured Sandaracinus sp.
AGCAACGCGTCGGGCTCGTGCGGCTACCTCGGCCGCGACGCCTACTACTCGTTCGTGCTGACGGCGCCGCGACAGGTGCGGATCTCCACCCTGCGCAGCACCGGCGCGACCTACGACACCGCGCTCAACCTCACGGGCCCGGGCATCGACCTCTGCAACGACAACGCGGCGGCGCCCGCGGGCACCACGCTCTCGGAGATCAGCCGCCTGCTGCCCTCGGGCACGTACACCGTCGCGGTCGACGCGCTCGGCGCGGCGCCCTACGGCAACGTGCGCCTGGACATCGAGGTCCAGCGCCCGGTCTCGGGCGACTACTACGTCGACGCCATCGACGCGGGCGACCTGACCTCGACGAACGTGAGCTACCAGACCACCGACGGGACCTGCGTCCTGAACGTGATCACGCCGGTCAACGCCCTCGACGGCACGGCCGCGTGCGGCGCCGCCACGCCCGCCCAGGACGCGGTGTACCGATTCCGCTTGACCGCCCCGCGCCGCATCCGCGCCACGGTGACCGGCACGGGCTTCACGCCGACGTTCTGGATCCGCCCCGCCCCGGCCCTGCCGGACACGAGCGCCGGCACCGGCGCGGTGGTCCTGCCGACGGCGACGGGCGGCCTGTGTCCCACCGGCGCCCCCGCGGCCGGTGCCTACGACCTCGCGGCCGGTGACTACTACCTGATCATCGACAGCACGTCCGGGTGCGGCAACTACCGCCTCGACCTGACGAGCTTCGTCGCCACCGTGCTCGGCGAGACCCAGGCCTCGCCGGTCCAGCTCGGCGATCTCACCGCCGCGAGCGCGTCGCGGGCCGCGGCCAACACCTGCGACCTGCGCGACGATGTGCGCCCGAGCTGCGCCTCGGCGACCGGCGGGCGAGACGCCTACCACCGCTTCGTCCTGACGGCGAACCGCCGCATCGCGGTGACGCTGCGGAACCTCTCGGCCAGCTTCCCGCAGCCGGTGCTCTCGATCCGCAACAGCACGGGCGAGGTGGCGGGCGCGTGCACGAGCACGGTCTCGGGCGGCGTGCTCACGCTGACGGCGGACCTGACGGGCGCCGCGGTCGGCACCGAGTACTTCGTCGTCGTGGACGGCGTGAACGCCGCCTCGTGTGGCGGGTACATCCTCGACGTCGCGTCGACGAACGTGACCCGCGTCGGCGACACGACCGCCGCGCCGTACGCGCTCGGCTCGCTCGACAGCGCGGGCGCGTGGGCCCGGGCGACCGAGCTCTGCGCGCTCAACGACGACCTGGCCTCGACCTGCGCGCCGGCGGGCAGCCGCGACGCGGTCTACTCGTTCACGGTGAGCGGCCCCCGCCAGCTCGCGGTGACCGTGACCCCGAGCGGCGGGGCATTCAGCCCGGCCTTCTCGCTGCGCACCGCGGGCGCCCCCGCGACCGAGCTTCCGACGCTGACCGCGGGCACCTGCACGTCGTCCGTGGGCGGCGCGCCGGCCACCGCGACCTACCGCGTCGCGCCCGCCGCGCTCACGACCTACTACCTGGTGGTCGAGGGCGGCACCGGCTGCGGCACCTACGACGTGAAGATCGACTCGACCGCGGTGACCGCTCGGACGGGTGACACCTTCGCGAGCGCGACCACCGTCGGGGACCTGACCTCGCGCAGCGTGGTCTACACGTCGTCCTCGACCTGCGACCTCTTCGGGGACTACACGGCGACGTGCGGCTCGGCGGGTGCGGGCGCGGACGCGGTCTACCGCTTCACGCTGACGGCCCCCCGCCGCGTGACGCTGACCGCCTCGAGCAGCGCGTTCACGCCGGTGCTCACGGTCCGCAACGTCGCGAGCTCGATCACCGAGATCGCGACCGCGCCCTTCACCGGCAGCACCTGCACGAGCGCAGCCGGCACGGTCACCGCGAACTACGACCTGCTCGCCGGCGACTACTACGTGGTGGTCGACGGCACGACCGCCGCGTGCGGCGACTACCAGCTCGCGCTCCGCAGCACGAGCACGACCAGCCTCGGCGACACCCTCGCGACGGCCGTGGACGCGGGCAACCTGACGGCGCCGAGCCGCAGCGTCGCGTTCCAGTCGGCCTCCATGTGCGACCTGGCCGACGACCTCACGTCGTCGTGCAGCACGGCGGGCACCGGCCGGAGGGACGCGGTCTATCGCTTCACGCTGGACACGACCCGTCGCGTGACCGCGCGGCTGCGCTCGGTCTCGGGCTTCGACGGCGTGCTCTCCATCCGCAACAGCGTGGGCACGGAGGTCGCGTCGACCTCGGGCGCCACGTGCGCGAACGCGGCCGGGACGGGCGGCGACGAGACGCTGACCGCGACGCTGACCGCGCCCGCGGCGGGCACCGTCTACTACGTGGTGGTCGACAGCCTGGACACGGCCTGCGCCGCGCCCGGCAGCTACCGCCTCGAGGTCGAGACCGCCGGGTTCACCAGCCTGGTCGGCGACACCCAGACGACCGCCATCGACGCGGGGAACCTGACGACCCCGACGAGCCGCAGCGTGTCGTACCAGGCCAGCACGACGTGCGACCTGAACGACGACGTGGCCTCGACGTGCAGCACGCTCGGCATCGACCGTCGAGACGCGGTCTACCGCTTCGTGATCGATGCGCCCCGGCGGATGGGCATCACGGTGACCCCGACCACGCCGACCTTCGACGCGGTCGTCGAGCTCCGCAACGCGGCGTTCGCGACCATCGCCGGGATCCCCTGCGCCGGTGGCGCGGGCGCGGGCGCGGTCGAGTCCATCGCGGTCCCCTCGCTCGCGGCGGGCACCTACTACGTGGTCGTCGACGGGGCGGGCACCTCGTGCGGGGACTACCGCCTCGACCTGCAGACCAGCGACACGACCACCTCGGGCGACACGCCGCTCGCGCCTTATGACGCGGGCGACCTCACCTCGATGAGCCGCTCGTACTCGGCGGGCTCGACCTGCGACCTGTCGGACGACGTGGCTCCGGCGACCGGGTGCACAGGCACCGCGCCGCTCTCGACGGCGGGCGTGACCCGGCGCGACGCGGTGTACCGCTTCGTGCTGACCTCGCCGCGCACCGTGCGCGCCGCGCTGACGAACCTCGTGACCCGCAGCGGCACGGCCTTCGACGGCGTCCTCTCCATCCGCGACGCGGCCTTCGCGCTGGTCGCGGGCGGCTGCAGCAACGTCGGCGCCGGGCTCGGCGACGAAGGGCTGACCGTGACCCTCCCGGGCGCGGCGGCGGGCGGCGGCACCGTGTACTACGCGGTGGTGGACGCCAACACGGCCGATTGCGGTGATTACCGCCTCGACCTCGAGAGCACCTCGCTCAACGGCGACACGATGGCGACGGCGCTGACGGCGGACCTCACGACCGGCGCGGCCGCCTACACCGGGGACACCACCGGCCTGACCAACGACGGGCTCGTGTGCACCGGCGCGGGCGCCGGTGTCGACGGCTTCTACCGCTTCCAGCTGACCGAGCGCCGCCGGGTCACGCTGACCCTGACGCCGGGTGCGGCTTACAACGCGGCCCTCGGCCTGCGTACCCTGGCCGCCTCGATCTCCTGCGCGGATTCGGCCGGGGCCGGCGGGGCCGAGACGCTGACGGCGACGCTCGATCCGGGCATCGACTACTACGTCCAGGTCGACGGCACGTCCGGCTCGGCCGGCACGTACCGGCTCGACATCGCGACGGCCCTGACGCGCGGCGACGTCCGGAGCGACGCCATCAACATGGGCGACCTGACGGCGGCGAGCGCGTCGTACACCGGCGACACGACCGGGCTGGCGAACGACGGGCTCGCGTGCGCGGCCGACGGCGCGGGACCGGATGCGTTCTACCGGTTCAACCTGACGGCGACGCGGGAGATGTCGATCACGCTCACGCCGGGCGCGGCCTACAACGCGGTCTTCTCGATCCTCGACGCGGCGGGGGCGGCAGTCGCGGGCACCTGCCGCAACGCGGCGGGCGCGGGCGGCGCCGAGACGGTCACGGTGTCGCTCGGCGCCGGGACCTACTTCGTGCAGGTCGACGGGACGACCGGCAGCGCCGGGAACTACCGCCTCGACGCGCAGACGACGACGAGCACCGGCGACGTTCGCGCCGTGCCCTTCGTGGTCGGCGACATCACCGGCCGCAGCGCCTCGTTCTCGGGCTCGACGGTCGGGCTCCTCGACGACGGCGCGGCGACCTCGGCGGGCGGGGCGTCGTGCGGCGGCGCGGGCATGCCGGACGCCTTCTACAGCTTCACGCTGTCGGCGCCGACCTGGCTTCAGATCGACACCTTCGGCGGGACGACCGACACAGTCATCGCCGTGTACAACGCGGGGAGCGGGACCTCGCTCGGCTGCAACGACGACTCGGCGGCGACGCTGCAGTCCTCGCTCGCGGGTTCGTTCCAGCCCGGAACGTACCTGGTGCAGGTCGACGGCAAGAGCGCGGCCGGCGGCAACTACCTGCTGAACTTCCGCACGCGCACGCCGGACTACGAGCGGGTCACGAGCCCCTACGTGGTCGGGGACCTCACGTCGGCGAGCGCCGTGTTCACCGGCAACACCTGCCAGATGGCCGATGACTTCCGTCAGGCGGACCGCACCGCGTCGTTCCCGACCTGCGGCGCGCTCGGCTCGGGCACCGGCGGCGACGCGGTGTTCCAGTTCACGCTCACCACCTCGCGGACCGTGGCCATCGACACCGACGGCTCGGACTTCGACACCGTGCTGCGCCTCCAGAAGGGTGAGGCCGGCGGCTTCATCGACATCGACTGCGACGACGACGGCGGTATCGCCGGGTCGTCGCGCATCTCGCAGTTCCTCTCGGCCGGCACCTACTACGTGCTCGTCGACTCCCTGGCGAGCACCTGCGCGGACTACAACCTGCGCATCAACGTCCAGGGCGCGACGGCGTCGGCGTTCACGAGCGTGAGCTGGGCCGACACCATCGACGCGCTGAACGCGCGCGACATCGACGTCATCGTCGTCAACTCGGGCGGCAACGGCGCCCGCGGCGACGCCGATGCCGATGCGCTCTGCGACGCGACCGGGACCGTGCGCACCGCGCCCGCGTGCCCGGCGGGCCAGACGCTCTGCACCGGCAACACCCAGTGCTGCGTCGGCGCGAGCGTCCGCGGCAGCAGCACCCGGTACCGCTTCAACATCCCGGGCGACGGAAGCGGCCTAGGCGGCACCATCGTGTCGGCCATCCAGGACCTCTCGCAGTACCGGCGCATGGACATCACGGCCGTGCCCCGCGACAACGCGGCCACGCCGGGCTTCGACGAGCGCACGTTCATCGCGTCGATCGCGGCCATCAGCTTCCCGGCGGGTCGCTGCACCGGGATCAGCGGAGGGACGCGCTTCCTCGGCTGCCTTCCGGGCACGGCGGTCGACTTCCAGGTGAACTTCCAGGGCGTCGTGATGGCCACCTCGGTGCCGCAGACGTTCACCTTCAACATCGAGCTGCTCGGCGACGACTCGTACGTCCTCGGGGTGGTGCCGATCACCATCGTCGTGCCGCCGGCGGGTCGGACGTATCCGCCGACCGGCAGCTACACGCGGGACTTCGATGGCCAGACCGCGTGCGCGGTCAGCAGCGGTGCGCTGCCGCGCTGGCGCTCGCTCTCGTGGAGCGCGACGATCCCGACGACGGCCGCCATCCGGTGGGCGGTGCGGGTCGGTGACGACCCGGCGACCATCTCGGCGTCGCCCCCGGTGACGTTCGCGGCGCCGCCGACGATCAGCCCGGCCGCGCTCGAGTCCCGCCTCATCGCGGCGGGCCTGCCGACGACCTCGCGCTATCTGAGCGTGACCGCGAGCCTCGACTCGACGACGACCGGGGATGCCGCGCCGGTCCTCTCGTGGTTCGAGGCGCAGTGGGACTGCGTGCCCGGTCTCTGAGACGGGCGCCTTCGTGCGCGGCCCGGCGATGACGCCGGGTCGCCACTTGCGGGCGAAGAGCGCCCGCCCGCGATGACGACGGGTCGCCTGTCTCGGGCGAAGAACGCCCGCCTGCGATGACGCAGGGTCGCCTTTCTCGGGCGAAGAGCGCCCGCGACGACCCTCGTTCGGGGCCTACCTTTGAGCGTCGCTCGCCGCCCAGCGGGGCGTGCCGCTGCCGCCCCCGTGAGCCCGAGATCGGGAGGTCACGGGACGGCGTCTGGGGCGGGCGCGCCGGCGTCGGTGGCGGATGCGCCGGCGTCGGGG
>CAIKNO010000590.1 GCA_903828805.1 uncultured Sandaracinus sp.
CGAGTCCGCGCGGAACGATCCCAACATCCGCGTCTACCGCAACGACGCGGTCGTCAACGCGGACATCGCCTTCGAGGACGCGCTGCGCTCCGCCTACCGTGCCACGCGGGTCTTCGAGTACTACACGAGCCAGAGCTACCCGATGTGGGAGCGGCTCTTCCTCATCCGGATGGTCGACGCCGGCGAGTACAACCTCGAGAACTACCTGCTCGACCTGCAGAACGAGTTCAGGGCTTTCGACGAGCGCTACGGCTCGCCGGACACGCGGCTGATGGTGCTGTCGTTGAAGAACGACATCCTCCAGATCCCGCGCCTCGACTCGGCCAATCCCCCGGCGAGCATCGGTGAGGACGCGCGGACCGCGCTGATGCGGGCGCGGCTGCAGGACCCCGACCTCATCGACGAGAACGGCTACATCTCGCTCCCGTTCGGGACGGCGCGGGACATGCTCTCGCCGCTGACGCGGAACCACAAGATCGACCGCATCGAGATCGCCATCGACGGCAACCTCGGCGACGACTTCCTGGCGCGCGCGTACCTGCGGCCGACCGGCACGGGTTTCGTCGTGCCGCTCGGCACCGACACCCGGATGCAGGCCTACGACTTCTCGCCGCGCACGGCGGTGGTGAACGCGGTGGTCAACGGCAACCGCAGCTACTCCCCCGAGTACTACCCGAACACGCACCTGCGGGATCGTCCGGTGATCAACACCGGGTGGAACCTGATCCTGAACCTGCGCGACGAGCTGGTGAACCGGGACATCCGCGTCAGCGGGATCACCGACATCCGCGTCTACATCTACTACCAGGACTTCACGGAGCTCTGAGCGCGCGGGGAGGGCGCGTCGGCGGGCCTCCCCGTCGACGCCCCGGCCCCGAGACGCGGCTCAGTTGCAGCCGCAGCCGCCGCCCACCACCGCCGCGCCGCCACCGATGGCGCCTTCGCGGTAGGCCCGGGCATGCTCTTCACCCGACCCCAGCTCGGCCTCGGCTCCGAGCGCCATGTCGCGGCGGGCGAGCGTCCCGCGCTCGTAGGGGGCGACGGTCGCGCAGCCGACCCACGACGCGGCCACGCAGGCCCACCACCAAGCTCTGGAGCGCGGTCGCATGGGGAGGCAGGACGCTACCACGCGCGGCGCTCGCGCGTTCGTCGTCCGTCCTCCCTCGGCTGCGGGTACCATGCGCGGATGGGACGCTCGTTCAGGTCCGTGTGGTCGGCGCTCTCCTTGTCGCTCGTGGGTGCCGGGTGCGGCGGGGCGGCCACGCCGGCCGACGCGGGGCTCGGGGACGCCGCAGCGCTGGAGGCCGATGGCGGTGCGGACGCGGGTCTCCGCCCCCGCGACGCCGGCCCGCCCTCGCCGATCCGCCCCACGTGCGGGGCGCCCCTCGAGAAGGTGGACACCTCCCGCCCCGACCACGTCGTCGGCACGGGCACGCCTGCCTCGTGCACCGAGGAGGCGCTCGCTGACGCGGTGGCGGCGGGAGGCGTCGTGACCTTCGACTGCGGCGGCGAGGCGACCCTGCGCATCACGCGCACCCTCGAGGTCCCGACCGACCGGGACACGACCCTCGAGGGGGCCGGGCGGATCACCCTCGACGGGGGTGGCACCACGCGGATCGTGTCGTTCGACCACGCCGATTACCGACGCAACGCCCACGTGCTCACCCTCCAGGGCCTGACGCTCGTCCGCGGCAGAGCGGTGGGCACGCGGCCTTTCGCCCCGGCGCCTGCGCCGTGCTCCCAGGGTTTCTACGACGGCTTCGGGGGCGCGGTGTACGTGCGCGACGGCACCTTGCACGTGTTCGACTCGACCTTCCTCGACAACGAGGCGGCGTCGCTCGGACCCGACGTCGGCGGCGGCGCGATCTCGCTCAACGGGGCCCTCGGCGCGGTCATCGTCGGCAGCACGTTTCGCCGCAACCGCGCGAGCAACGGAGGCGCGGTCCAGGTGCTCAACAGCGACCTCGACGTGTTCGACTCGGTCTTCGAGGAGAACTCGGCGGTGGGCAACGGCGCCAACAGCGACGACGCCACGATGTGCGCGGTGGTCGCCGAGACGATGCAGCATCAGGTGGGCTCGGGAGGCAACGGAGGCGCCATCGTCATCGACGGCGGCTCGGACGGCGCCCACACCTTTTGCGGCGTGGAGTTCCGGCGCAACGCGGGCGGCGCGGGCGCGTTCGGCGGCGCGCTCTTCCGGACTCCGGACCTCGGTCGGCAGCCGACGACGATCGATCGTTGCCTCTTCGACCGCAACTCCGCCCACGGCGGTGGCGCCGCGTACATGCACGACAGCGAGCTCTTCGTGACCGCGAGCACCTTCACCGGCAACGTCGCGACCACCCTCTGCGGCGCGATCCAGTCCGATGGATCGCGGGTCCACTTCGAGAACGACACGTTCGAAGAGAACGTCGCCGCGGCCGGCCTCGGCGGCGCGGTCTGCCTCTTCGGTTGCGATGGCGAGGTCGCGTACACGACGTTCGCCGACAACCACGCCGATGGAGGCGACCCCTTCTTCGGGGCGGCCCTCGCTGGAAATTCGACGCTCACCCTGACGGGGTGTCTGTTCTCGAACAACACCGCGCAGAACCCCGGCGCGCCGATGCAGTGCCATTCGAACGGGACGGGCGAGGGCAACGTGCAGTGGCCGCGCGGGCACGTGGTCGGCGGGGGCGACGACGCGCTGTGCACGCCGACGACGCTGATCGCCGACCCACTGCTCGGCCCGCTCGGGGACCACGGGGGCATGACGCCGACCCGGCTTCCCTCCGTCGGGAGCCCGGCGCTCGGACGCGGGGTCGGGTGCCCCGCGTTCGATCAGCGCGGGCGTCCGCGCCCTGCGACCGGTTGCACGTCCGGCGCCGTCGAAGGGAGCGAATGATGCATCGGACCGAACCTTGGCGTGCGCAGGCTGGGCAACCGCGGCGCGAGGGCGTGCCGTCACTGCCTCGGGCCACGCCGCTCGTCGTCGTCGCGCTGATGCTGGCCGCGTGCGGAAGCCCGGTGTTGCTCGCCGTGGACGTGCGGACGGATCTGGCCCCGGGGCTCGAGTTCGACGAGGTGCGCACGACGATGGACGGGGCGGCCGCGCCGACGCGCGCGGTGAGCTTCAACGATCCGTTTGCCAGCGGGGCGCGGGTCTCCGAGTTCGAGGGCGTGTCGCCGGGCCGGCGTCAGGTCCGTGTCGAGCTGCGGCGCGCGGGCGCCGTCGTGCTTCGGCGGAACGTGATCGTCCGTCTGCAAGGGAACCTCATCCTCCGGGTGCTCTTGACCCGCGACTGTCGAGGGGTCTCTTGTCCCGGCGACGGAAGCGCCGGGGCGACCGAGTGCCTGGGCAGCCGTTGCGTCGAGCCGGAGTGTTCGCCCGAGACCCCCGCGGCGTGCCCGACGCCCGCGTGCGCGAGCGATGCCGAGTGCGGCGCCGCCGCGGGATGCGTGGTGCCCATGTGCGTGGAGGGCGTGTGCACGCAGACGCCGGACTCCGCCCGCTGCGCCGCCGATCAGGTCTGCTCGCCCGACGAGGGCTGCGTCGCTCGCCCTGGGGTCGCCGGCGATGCAGGCGTGATGGAGATCGATGCGGGTCCGCCGGAGCCCATGGCGCCGCTGTGCCGTGCGCCTGTCGCGGCGGTCGACACCTCGCGGCCCGACCACGTCGTGGGCACCGGGACGGCCGCCTCGTGCACGGAAGCCGCGCTCGCCGAGGCGGTCGCGCTCGGCGGGATCATCACGTTCGACTGTGGCGGGGACATCACCCTCCCCATCACCCGGACGCTGGTGGCGCCGATCGACCGCGACACCACGATCGACGGGGGCGGGCGCGTCACGCTCGACGGCGGCGACGCCACGCAGATCCTCGCCTACCGCGGGACCAACTATCGCCGCGGGACGCATGTCCTGACCCTGCAGCACCTCACCTTCGTCCGCGGCCGTGCCACCGGCACGCGCCCGTATGCACCCGCGCCCGCGCCGTGCTCGCAGGGCAGCTACGACGGCTCGGGCGGGGCGGTCGAGGTCGTCGACGGAACGCTCCACGTGTTCGACTCGACGTTCCTCGACAACCGCGCGGAATCCCTCGGACCCGATGTCGGCGGCGGCGCCATCTCGCTCGCGAGCGCGCTCGGGTCGGTGGTGGTGGGCAGCACCTTTCGAGGCAACCGCGCGAGCAACGGCGGGGCCATCCGAGCGCTGCAGGCCGACCTCGACGTGTACGACACGATCTTCGAGAACAACGTGGCCGAGGGGCACGACGGCACGGCCGCGGACGCGATGCAGTGCATGGTGCTGGCCGAGAGCGGGGGCTATCACATCGGCTCGGGGGGCAACGGAGGCGCCGTCCACATCAACGGCAACTCGGACCCTTCGCACACGCTGTGCGCGGTGACCTTCCGCGGAAACGTGGGCGGCAGCGGGGCGTTCGGCGGGGGCTTCTACCGGACGGGGAGCGCCGCCGGGGCGGTGACGACGTTCGACCGATGCCGCTTCGAGGCCAACACCGGGCAGTCCGGGGTCGGCGCGTACGTGCAGTTCGGGGACCTCGAGGTCCTCTCGAGCACGTTCGATGGGAACGTCGCCGCGGGCGGAGGCGGGGGCCTCGAGTCCAACGCGATGCGACGCGTCCACCTCGAGAACGACACGTTCGAGCGCAACGTCTCCACCCGCGGTCTCGGAGGGGCGTTCTTCCTCGGCGGAGGGACGGGCGAGATCGCGTTCTGCACGTTCTCGGACAACCGCTCGGACGGGGGGGGCGGCTACTTCGGCGCGGCGATAGGCGGCGGGGCCACGTTGACGATCCGGGGCTGTCTGTTCTCGAGCAACACGTCGCGCGATGGCGGCTCGCCGATGCAGTGCCACTCGAACGGCACGGGCGAGGGCAACGTGCAGTGGCCCCGCGCGCGCGTGGTCGGCGGGGGCGACGACGGGCTGTGCACGCCGACGACGCTGTTCGCGGACCCACGGCTCGGCCCGCTCGGGGACCACGGGGGCAGCACGCCGACCCGGCTCCCGTCCGTGGGGAGCCCGGCGCTCGGGCGCGGGGTCGGCTGCCCCGCGTTCGATCAGCGCGGGCGTGCGCGTCCTGAGACCGGCTGCACGTCCGGCGCCGTCGAGGGGAGCGAATGACGTGGGGCCCGACTTGGGGAGGCCGTCGGGCGAACGGGCGGCCGGGGTCCGGTCGGTGAAGGCGGCACGCGCGCGGGTCGCGGGGATGGCGCTCGCGTGGGCCCTCGCGGGGTGCATGCAGGAGGGCGCGGTCTCGATCCCCGCGCCCGATCCGGTGTCCTTCGAGACGAGCGCGTATCCGATCCTGCTCGCCGACTGCGGGTTCCCGGCCTGTCATGGCGATCGTGCGCGCTTCTTCTCGGTGTTCGGTCCGGGGCGCACCCGCCTCTCGGCGGCCTCCGAGCCCGACGATCCGCCGACGCCCGAGGAGCTCGCGCTCACGTACGCCCGCGCGAGCTCGATGCTGGTCGGAGGCCCCCCGGACGGGTCCCTCCTGCTGCGCAAGCCGCTCGCGATCGAGGCGGGTGGCGCGCCGCATGGCGGTGACGACGCGTGGGGCCGGAACGTGTACTCGAGCCCCTACGATCCGCGGTGGGACACGCTCTACCGATGGGCGCTCACCGCCGACGAGGGGGCCGCACGATGAGGTCCTCCGGCCGGCGATCCGCATGGTCGGGAGGGGCCCTCGTCGCCGTCTCGATGGCGTTGACCGCGGTGCCGAAGGTGCACGCGTTCTCGGACCCGCGGCGCTTCTCGGCGCCTGCGGCCGAGGGCGGTGGCGGGGGCCGACAGTTCACCGGGGCCCCGGGCGACGGGCTCTCGTGCGCCGTGTGCCACGGTGGCGATGCGCCGCCCGAGGTCACGTTCGAGGGGCTGCCCGAGGTGTTCGTCCCGGGCAGGGAGTACGAGGTGCGGATGCAGTGGGCCGATCTCGATCGTGCCCACGCGGTCCAGCTGCAGATGGTGCAGTCGGACGGGGCGAGCACGCCGCTCGAGCTCGTCACCGAGGGCGGCGTCCTGGCCGACGAGATGCACTGTCACGGGGCTTCGAGCGAGGCGCCGGCGGCGTACTCGGTGGACGCCGATGGCCGTCGAATCCTGGGCGTCGAGGGATGCTTCGCGCGGGCGCTCCGCTTCCGGTTCGTCGCGCCGGACGTGCCCGAGCTCGACCTCGGTGCAGGGGTCGTGCGGTCGGATGGTTCGGGCACGTTCGCAGGCGACGGGGTGCTCGAGGTGCGTCTCCGGCTCGCGCGCTTCGGAGACCCCTCGCCGCCGTCGTGCACGGCCTCGGTC
>CAIKNO010000591.1 GCA_903828805.1 uncultured Sandaracinus sp.
CAGCTTCTCGCTGCCCTGCTTGGCGAGGAAGGCGCGTTCGGCCTCCCGGAACGACGCCTTGAAGAGCGAGCCGGGGATGCGCCACGTGTCGACCCGCAGGCCGAGATTCACGTAGCCATTGAAGAAGATCTTCTCGTGCTGCAGGTCGAGGTCGAAGGGGTTCTCGATCGAGCACCAGCCGACGCGGTGATCGATCTCCTCGAGCGGATCGAGCTCGCGGAAGGCCCGCATCCGGATCGCCTCGACGAAGCGCTCGGCCTGGGCCGCGGGCGATTCGTCGGCGCCCTCGGGCTGCGCACCGCGGACGTGAAACTTGCTGTAGCTGATCGACCCTCGAAACGCGCCCAAGCAGACCTCCGCGGTGGGCGCGCTCGATACCATCGCGGCGCGCTCCGACCAAGTTTTGGAGGTGTGTCCTCGGGCCACGTGCGCCGGGCGGGCGCGATGTCCGACGTCCGACCTGCGGCGCCGTCACGCCCGCGCCGCCGTCACGCGCGCAGCGCCGCCACGACGAGCGCCGCGCCGCGAAGCGTCCACGCGGCGGTCCGCACGTGGTTCGCCCACAGCAGCGAGCGCCAGGCCGCCTCGTCGAAGCCCGCCGCGAGGCGACCGTGCATCGGCACGGCCCAGAAGGCCGTCACCGCCCACGCGACCGCCACCGGCAGCGCGAGCAGGAGGCCGAGCCGTGGACGCTCGACGATCCACGCGCCGCACGCGAGCAGCTCGCCGAGCATGAGCGGACCGACGATCCACGTGATGCCGGCCGTCCAGCCCTCGTGGTACGCGGTGAAGCTCGCCGCGCCGATCCGCTCGTAGAGCGGATACACCGCCAGCTCCACGACCCAGATGAGGCCGACGAGCGCCCAGGTCGTGACGAGGTTCGCGAGCAGCGTGGGGCTGAGGTTCAACGTGGGACTCCGCGCGGTCGGGCCGGTCGTGCGAACGGGGCCGGAGCAGCGTGCGCTCCGACCCCGCGGGGATCATGCGGCGCGGCCCGGGCCGCGTCGTCCTCGGCGCGTGCGCCTCAGAACTGACTCCAGAGGTACTGGTTGGTCACCTCGTGGTGGAACTGCACCTCGGAGGCCTTCACCTGGGTCCCGAGCTCGCGCGGGCATCGATCGGCTTGCGCCTGCTTCAGGTCCGCGAACCGCTCGACCACCGTCTCGGTCAGCAGCGACTTGCAGTACCCGCTCGACTTGAACACGCGGATGGCGTCCTGGATGTTGCTCTGCAGGAAGCGGGTCCGCTCGCGCTTGCTCTCGTCGGCCTTGCCCTTGGGCCCCTCGAGGCCGGTCTTGAGCAGGGTGTACATCGTCATGTACGGGTTGGCGTCCGGCGCGACCGAGCGGACCTCGACGCGGGTGGAGCGCTCGTTGCCGAACGGGATGCGGACCATCGCGCCGCGGTTGTTCGCCGACACCTTAATCTGGTTCGGCGCCTCGAAGTGCGGGTCGAGACGCCGGTAGGCGTTCACGCTCGGGTTGAGCACGAGGCAGATGTCGTTCGCGCTGTGGAGGATCCGATCGACGAAGTCCCAGCCGAGCGCCGAGAGGTTGTCCTGACCCTTCGCGTCCCAGAACAGGTTCTTGCCGTTCCGGGAGATCGAGAGGTTCGTGTGCATGCCGCTGCCGTTGATGCCGGCGACGGGCTTGGGCAGGAACGACGCCGTGCAGCCGACCTTCGCCGCGACCTGCCGGCACAGCAGCTTGTAGAGCTGGATCTGGTCGGCACCGATCAGCGCGTCGGTGTAGCTGTAGTTCATCTCGAACTGCGAGGGCGCGACCTCGGGGTGGTCCTTCTCGTTCTGGAAGCCCATCGCCCGCTGCACCTCGGCCGCGTGATCGATGAAGGTCCGGAGCAGGTCGCCGGGCAGGCTGTGGTAGTAGCCGCCGGTCGAGACGAACTCGAACTTGTTGACCTCGTGGTAGCGGCGCTCGGCGTCCGGACCACGGAAGAGGAAGCCCTCGACCTCGTTGGCCGCGTGGAAGATCGTGCCGTCTTCCTTGAACTTCGCGTCGGTCCACTGGTGCAGCAAGCCGCGCAGATCGGCGTGGTAGGCCGAGCCGTCGCGGTTCAGCACCTCGCCGAACACGAGCACCTTGCCGGGGCCGAACACGTCGGAGGGAAGCCAGTAGAACGAGGTCCAGTCGATGGCGAGCCGGAGGTCCGACTCGTGCTGCGCCGAGAAGCCGCGGATCGAGGAGCCGTCGAAGGTGAGGTTGTCGGCCGACTTGAGCAGGAACTTCTTGTCGTAGTCGAGCATGTGCATCCGACCCTCGAGGTCGGTGAAGCACACGGTCACGGCCTTGATGCGCTTCTCGTCGTGCAGGTACTTCATGCGCTCCTCACGGATCTTGTCCGGGGGACACGCGGTCGACGCGGGCCTGCTTGGCGGCGAGGTTCATCTCCTCGAGGCGGTCGTAGGGGATCTCGAGAAAGTCACGGAGCTCGGTGCTGGGCATGGGGTGCATCTCCTGAAGGCGCCGCCTTTTTGCCTGATCAGCGAGACGCTGTCGAGTCCCATTCGAGGCTATCGATCCCGATTTTTAGGCTAACCATCAGGAAAAATGATCCTGCGGCCATTCGCTCGGCAGTCCGCTCCGGGAGAGCGCCCACGCCCACAGCCGGCGTCGCTCGTCCGGGGTGTCGCTCCGCGCGGTCCGGGCCAGGCGGTGAAGCGGGCGCGGTCGCCGGTCGTGCCAGAAGCTGCCGCGGGGCGCGTCGGGAAGCGCGCGCGACGCCGCCAGCCACACGAGGGTGTCGGCGGCCTGTTCCGGGGTGCGGAGCATCGGCCCGAGCAGCGCGCGGAAGCGCGGCAGGGAGCGGGCCACGCCGGGGGTGTCGGCCCAGCCCGGATGCAGGCTGTGCACCTCGAGGTCCGGGACGTGCTCGGCGAGGCATTGCGCGAGGGTCACCTGCGCGCGCTTGGCGCGGGCGTACGCCACGACGCCGTCGTAGCCGTCGGGGCCCATCTCGAGGGCGTCGACGTCGAGGTTCTCGGAGTACATGCCCCCGGACGACACGAACACGACCTTGCCCGAGCCCGCCCGGAGCGAGGGCAGGAGCAGCGCCGTGAGCAGGAAGGGGCCCACGACGTGGCTCGCGATCGTCTGCTCGAGGCCTTGCGGGGTGGTGCTCCGGACGTCGTCGAGGGCGCCGGCGTTGTGCAACACGCCGGACACCGACGCGTGCCGCGCGTTGAGCGTCGCCGCGGCCTGCCGCATCGCGTCCAGATCCCCGGTGTCGGCGACGACGAAGTCGACCTTGGCGCCCGGGTACGCGCTCCGGAGCGCCGCGCAGACCCGCTCGGCGCGCGTGCGGTCGCGGGCCACGATCTCGAGCGTCGCGCCGCGGGACACGAGCATGTCCGCGGTGCAGCGACCGATCCCCGAGGTGGCGCCGGTCAACACGAACACGCGGCCGCGGAGGTCGAAGGCCGAAGGTGCCCAGCGCTCCGCCCAGCGCCGCAGGACGAACCCCGGCCGGGCGAAGCTGAGGACGAGGCTGGCCTCGAGGGCGGCGTCGAGGACATCGGAGGGCTTCATGCCCGGGGTTCTCTGGGGCCGATGCGGGAGAACGTCACGGGCGAGCCTCCCCACTGCGTGCGGACAGCCCGGAGCGAAGGAGCGCGCGCGGGGGCGATGTCCCGGCGTCGGTGAACAGGGTGGGTCCTCTCCGACGTGCGTCCGCGAGGGCTGTCGGTGCGGAGCTCACCCCGAGCGCCTGGCGGCGGCGCGTCGCCACCTCAGCAGCGCCCCAGCGAGCACGACCCACGGTGCCCCGTGAAGGAGCAGATCGAACTGATCGATCGGTGCCGTCAGCGTGCCCCGCGCGAGGTTCGTGAGCTGCTTGTAGATGTGCGGATGGGGCCAGAACGGAGCGAGTCCGAGGGTCGCTGTGCCCAGGGCGGCGGCCAGGATGCCCGCCCGGTGCGCGGGCCAGGTGGCCTTCCATCCCACGCGCGGACCGATCATCGGGCCTCGCCCGGAGCGGTGCCCGACCCGGCGGTCCCCGCGGGGGACACCGGACCGAGGACCGACAGGCGCAGGCCGCCGCCCTCGGGGTCGTGGCGAACCCGCATGCCGAACACCGCGGCGACGACGTCGGGGTGGAAGGCCTCGGCGGGCGGCCCCGTGCACGCGACGCGTCCTTCGTGGAGCACGACGATGCGGTCGCAGAGCCGGGCCGCGAGGGCGAGATCGTGAATCGCCGCGAGCGCCGCGCCGCGGGTCCTCGTGCGTGCGCGGACGACGTCCACGAGTCCCCACGCGTGCCGCACGTCGAGGGCGGAGGTCGGCTCGTCGAGCAGCAGCACGTCGGTGTCCTGGGCGAGGGCGCGCGCCAGCAGCACCCGCTGGCGCTCGCCTTCGCTCAGCTCGGGGAAGGGCCGCGCGGCCAGGTCTTCCGCCGACGCGGCTCGAAGGGCCGCGCCGATGGCGGCATGGTCCCGTGGGCCGAGCGTCTCGAAGGTCCCGAGGTGGGGAAGGCGTCCCAGCGCGACGAGGTCCCGGGCGAGGAACGGATGATCGGTGCCCTGGGCCTGCGGGAGCCACGCCACGCGACGTGCGACGGAGCGCCGGTCGAGCCGGTCGAGGGGTTCGTCCCGGAACTGCACGTGTCCGCGGAGCGGCCGCAGCAGCCCTGCGGCGACCTTCAGCAGCGTGCTCTTCCCCGCCCCGTTCGGCCCCACGAGGCCGACGAGTTCACCCTCCCGCAGGGCGAGGGACACGCCCCGCAGGGCGAGCCTGCCCCGGTGGCCCGCGTCCACGTCGTGAAGCGCGAGGAGCGGGCTCACGACGGGATCCTCGCGCGCGCCTGCCGGATCATCAGGGCGAGGAAGAAGGGCCCGCCGAGCAGCGCCATCACCACGCCCGGCCGCAGGTCCACCGAGCCGGAGACGCTCCGGCAGAGGGCGTCGGCGCCGAGCATGCCGAGCGCCCCCATCAGCGCGGAACCGGGGAGCACGGCGCGGTGCGAGGGGCCCACGAGCGCCCGGACGGCGTGGGGCGCCATCAACCCGAGGAAGCCGACTGCGCCCATCACCGCGACCGTGGCGCCCGTCGTCAGGGCCGTCAGCGCGAGCACCGAACGACGCAGGGCCGGCACGTCGACCCCGAGCGACGCCGCGCTGTCCTCGCCGAGCGCGAGCGCATCGAGCTCGCGGCTTCGCAGCATCAGGAGCCCGAAGCCGACGGCGATGGGAGGCCCGGCGAGCGCGGCGTGCGACCACGAGCGTCCCTCGAGGCCACCCATCATCCACGACAAGATCTGCCGCCCGAGCTCCCAGTCCGCGACGGACAACGTCAGCACGAGCGAGCCGAGCGCCCCGGCGACGCCGCTCACGGCCACTCCGGCGAGGAGGAGCGACGAGGTGCTCGGCAGGCCGCCCACGTGGGCGAGCCGATGCACGAGGGAGGCGCTGGCGAGGGCGCCGAGGAACGCCGCGCCGGGCACGGCGAGCAGGGGCGCGGAGCCGGCGTAGATCGCCAGCACGGCGCCGAGGGTGGCCCCGCTCGAGACGCCGAGCACGCCGGGCTCCGCGAGGGCGTTGCGGAAGAGCCCCTGCATCGCAGCGCCAGAGAGCCCGAGGCCCGCGCCGCCGAGCGCGGCGACCACCGCGCGGGGAAGGCGGACGTCGAAGAGGATGGCGCTCTCCCACGGGCGCGCAGCGGGCGAGGGAGCCCACCACAGCGAGAGCGCACGGCCGAACGGCAGCGCGTGCGAGCCCACGGCCGTGGACGCGACGAGGGCCGCGGCGACGCCGAGGAGGCCGAGGAGGCCGAGCCGCAGGGCCGAGCGATCCCGGGTCACGGCGGTCCCTCCGCGACGAGCCGGGCGAGCCCCTCGACGAGGTCCGCGACGTGGTGGGTGGTCGACAGCACGTGGGCGGTCGGCAACGCGAGCACGCGTCCGGTCCGCACCGCGCGGAGTCCGCGCCCCGCGGGCAACTCGGCGAGGGCGGCGTCGGCGCCGAGGGGGCGGGCCCGTCCGTCGGCCCGGTAGCGGGCTTCGACGACGACGTCCGGGTCGAGGGCCAGCAGCCCCTCGAGCGTCAGCGGCACATACCCGCGCGCGCCCTGCTCGGCCAGCGCGCAGCGGGCGCCCGCGCGCTCGACGGCCTCGCAGAAGAGCGTTCCTCCCGCGGGCGTGACCCCGGAGTCCGACCACAAGACGACGCGCGGGGCGCGGGCATCCCCGGCACGCCGTGCGACCTGCGCAGCGACGCGGGCGAGCCGCGCGTCCATCGCGTGCACCAGCGCCTCCGCGTGCGGGCGGGCATCGAGCGCGGCGCCGAGTCCTGCGATCGAGGCGCGCACCTCGTCGATCGAGGAGGGGGTGTCGATCGCGTGCACGGCCACCCCTTCGTGGGCGAGCAACGCCATGAGCTCGGGTGCGCTCCAGCGGGGCGCGAGGACGAGGTCGGGGCCGAGGGCGAGCACCTCCTCGGCGAGGGCCGTGACGCGCCCTTGGACGGTGCGGGCGGCCTCGACCTCGTTCGACGCTCCTGGGTCGTCCGCGAACCGCGTGAGGGCGAGGATGCGCGCCCGGTCGGGCACGAGGGCGAGCGCGAGCTCGTCCGAGGCCACCGAGAGCGACACGATCCGCGCGGGCCGGGCGTTCTCGATCACGGGGCGTGGTGCCCAGCGCGGTCCCTCGGCCCACACGCCGAGCGCGGCGGACGCGCCGAGCGCCAGAACGCACGCGAGGGGCTCGGCGACCGCGCGGGACCTCGTTCTGCCCCCCGAGAGGAGGCCCATCGACCGTGCGATCATCCGCGCCGACCATACCACCGTCGTGCCGCGGTGGGCTCGAGAAGCCCCGGGGTTCGCGCCCCGTGGGCCGCCGGTGGGGGTCTCATTTTGTTGACGGAACTCGGCGCGCGCGATCCATGCTCCGCCCATGAGTTCGAACGCCCCCCGCGCCGGGGCCCGGGCGCGATGGCTTCCCCGGGGCCGCACGGTCCGCGCGGCCGGTGTCGCCGGGGGCAGCGCGCTGCTCGTGGCGACGATGGCCGTCGGATACGGCATGCACCGCGCGTCGCAGGCGAGGTCCATGCTCGAGCAGGCGCGGGCCCGGCTCGATGCCCCCTTCGTGGAGGCGCCGACCCTGGACAGGCTCCAGGCTTCGACCGCGCGTTCGCTGCTCGAGCGCGCGGCGGCGCTCGGTGTCGACGACGAGGAAGTGCGTGGTCTCTCGCACTACGCGTCGGCCCTCGAGGACCTGCAGCGCGGGGATCTGGTGCTGGCCGAGGGCGAGCTGGCCGTCGCGTTGACACATCTCGGGCCGACGGCCCAGCTGCACGTTCTCGCGGCGGCCCTGTCCCGGGCGCGGAGGCTCGACGACGAAGCGCGGCTCGAGCTCCGCAGGGCGCTCGAGATGTCGCCCGATGCCCCGAGGGCCCGGCTGATCGCGGCCGATCTCGCGCTCGACCACGAGGATGGGGCCGAGGCCCAGGCCCAGCTCGAGTGGCTCGCGGCGCACGAGCCGGAGTCGGGCGTGGTGTGGAACCGCCTCGGGCTCGCGAGGGAGCTGCTCGGCGATCGACCCGGGGCCGAGGCGGCGTTCGTGCGCGCGGGCGAGCTCGACCGGCTGGGTCACGATCCCTGGTTGAACCTCGGGCGGCTTCTGCGCGACACGGGGCGGACCGACGCGTCGCTGGCCGCGTTCGACACGGCGGTGCGACGCGCTCCCGCCGATCCCGACGCGCATCTCGGCCGCGGGCTCGCGCGCGCGGCGGTCGAGGACGTGGCCGGGGCGCAGGCGGACTTCGAGCGTGCGGCCGAGCTCGCTCCGAACGATGCCGAGCCGCTGCTGGCCCTCGGCGACCTGATGCGCGACCACGGCCAGGTCGAGCGGGCCGTCGAGTCGTACCGGCGTGCGCTCGACCGGGAGGACGCGGACGCCGCGTCGTGGCTCAAGCTGGGCAATGCGCTCGGACTGCTGGAGCGATGGGCGCCGGCGGAGGCAGCATTCCGGCAAGCGACCGCGCGCGCGCCCGGTCTCGCCCCGGCGCGCAACGGGTTGGGGGCTTCGCTGATGCACCTCGGCCGCGGAGCCGAGGCCCGGATCGAGCTCGAGCAGGCGGCCGAGCTCGACGGGCGAGATCCGAATCCGCTGATGAACCTGGCCCTCCTCTGCGAGCGGGAGGGCGACGTGGAGGCCGCGCGTTCCGCGTGGGAGCGGGTGCTGCTGCGCGCGCCTGGCTCGGCCATCGCGGCCGCCCACCTCGACCGGCCCTGACCGCGGCGGCCGACTCAGCGCACCAGCACGCGGGCCACCTGCACCAGGCTGCCGTCCGGACTCCAGCCCGAGACGAGCCCTGCCGGCAAGGTCCCGGCGGCGCTCCGCACGACGATCGTGCCCACGCCGCCGCCGCCGCCGCCGCCGTTGGCGTTGGCGTTGGCGTTCGTGCCACCGGCCTGCCCGCCCGGGCTTCCCGCGCCGCCCGAGGCCCCGCCCGGGGCGCCGTAGGTCATGCCGCCGCTGCTCCCTCCATCGACCGGCGTCAACGAGTCGATCCCGTTCGCGCCGTCCCCGCCCGAGGCCCCGCGGCTCGCGCTCCCGGCGCCGCTGCCCCCGGTGGTCGCGAGCACCGCGGCCGTGAGGTCCACGAACGGGGCCTCGAGGAGGATCCCCCCGCCGCTGCCCCCGCCTCCGCCGCCGCCGAAGTTGGTGAAGCCCGTGGAGTTTCCGCCGCCCCGCCCGCCGCCGCCGCCCGCGACGATGATCCCCGAGACGGTGATGCGTCCGAGGGCGCTGATCTGGATGGCCCCTCCGCCAGCCCCGCCGAGGCCGATGTTCCCGACGCTGCCGTCCAGCCCTCCGCCCCCGGCACCCGTCCCGCCGCCGCTCCCGC
>CAIKNO010000592.1 GCA_903828805.1 uncultured Sandaracinus sp.
GACCAGACGCACCCGCACCTCGTGGCGTCCCGGCGCCAGCCCGCGGAACTCCGCCCCGCGGGCGCCCCGACGGAAGTCGTCGCCCGTGACCACGGGATGCCCCGCGGCCGGCGCCCCGTCGAGCTCGACCTCGACACGGTCGAATTCCACCGCCGGCACCAGGTCCGTCCGCACATCGACCGCGAGCTCGAGACCCGGCGCGCAAGCGGTCAAGACCGCCAGCAATGCATGGATTCCAACCACCCCGCCGAACCTCATGACGCCTCACGGTGCCGGTCGGTGCGGGGGCGTGTCAACGCCCGCGGACCGGACGGGAGGGAACCGTCGAAGGGTCCGGAGCCGGAGCCCGACGCGAGGTTCGTGCGCCCCCGGCCGCGGATTGCCCCCTGCGATGCCCCACTTCCCTTGACCTTCCGGAGCGCTCGTTGGTACATCGTGTCTCCCTCACGCGGGGTGATCAGCTTGTCGCAGCGTCGTTGGAAATTGGTCGTGACGGAGCTCGGGAGCGCCTCCGCGCTTCACGAGGTCGTGGTCGAAGCCGGCGACTGGATGACGGCGCTGACCCGCGCTCGGGCCAGCATCGGAGAGCGCGGGGGCGTGCCACCGGGTGGCAGCTGCGCCGTCGCCCCGAACGGCGACGTGACGGTCCTCGACGGGGTCGCCCGTCGTCAGTACCACCTCGCCCCGACGAGCGACGGCGTGACGCCGCCGGCGCCGGAGCCGACCACCGCCCCGGCGGACGCGCCGCCGGCCGCGATGTCTCGACAGACGGTGGGCTTCGGGTCGGGCACGGGCGGCGAGACCGTCGTTCCGGTCGGCGGCCCATCCACCGCAGCGGCGCCCGCACCCGCGCAGCCGCCCTCGGACCCCTCCCAGGCCGCGCCGTCGGCCATCCCCGACGACGGCGCGGAAGTGCTCTACAGCCGTGACGTCGAGCCGAGCGCAGAGACCCCGCTCGTCTACCGGGAGCGCACCCTCGTGGTGCGTGAAGGCACGGAGGTCGCCGCCGCGGAGGTCGTTCTTCGAGGCCGCTTCGCGCGGCTGCGCGACGAACTCGAGCCGCGGCCCAAGGGCAAGCTCGTCAACATGGCGGTGTTCGACCACCGCTGGGAAGGTCGCCCTGTGCGTCCTCCCCTCGTGACGCTTCAATGGAAGGACTGGCGAGGAGAGCCCGAAGTTCAGAGGCCAGCCGCGTCGGCCCCCGTCGCTCCGAAGCCGGCTCCGGAGCCCGAAGCGAAGCCCGCGGCCACGGTCGACACGCGGCCCAACGCCCCCGTTCCGAGCGTCGCGCCGGCCGCGGTCGCCAAGCCTTCCAGTCCACCGGCCGCTGCCCAGACGACCGCTGCCCAGCCAGCGGCCAAGCCCGCGACGGCCGCTGCCCAGACGGCCGCTGCCCAGACGGCCGCTGCCCAGACGGCCGCCAAGCCCGCGACGGGCAAGTCGGCGCCGGCGACCACGTCGTCGAAGGCGCCCGCCGCGCGCGAGCGCATCAGCACCCCCGGCCCCGACGAGCGGCTCGCGCAGGCCTTCGAAGGACTGCAGGATTTGTTCTTCCTGACGACTCCTCTCGAGGGCTCCGACTTCGCCTTGGATCTGCTCAAGGAGCTCGTCCCCGCGGAGTCGTCGGGCATCTGTCTGTACGACATCAACACCGACGAGTTCCGGTTCGTGTCGCGGCGCGGCGCGGGCCAGGACACCCGCAAGGGCGAGGCCATCGCCCACGGTGCCGGCC
>CAIKNO010000593.1 GCA_903828805.1 uncultured Sandaracinus sp.
GCCTCGTGACCCGCACCGACCTCGAGGCCATCGGCGCCTCGGATCTCGGGGCCCTCCTGCCGAGCACGTTCGCGGATGGGATGCCGGGCTTCTCCCTCGGGGGCGCGCCGCGCCCGCTGAACACCGCGTGGGACTACGTCGGCGCGCAGCTCGTGACGCAGGGGCATTTCGGCGGCGAGGGCGAGTGCCCCTGGACGCTTCCCTGAGCGCTGGGTGACGGTGGTACGCTGCGCCCATGCTCAGGGGCGCACGTCTCCGCGGTCGATCGAAGGCAGCATGCGCGGGGGGCCGATGAGCGACGCGCGCTTCCCCTCGCTCCGGAGCGTGGCCAGGCGTGCCGTCGAGGCCTCGCCCTCGCTGCGGACGTGGGCCGAAGGGCTCGGGGTCGACGCGCTCCGACGCGGACCGCTGGCGCCCTCGCCCCCGCGGCCTCGGGGCCTGCCGTGGCACGTGCCGATGGGCACGTTCGAGCGCCTCGACCACTTGATGAAGATCTCGCTCGCCCACGGCGACGTCGTGCGCCTCGAGTTTCCGAAGCTGACCGCCCACCTGCTCTCGCACCCCGACCACGTGCAGCGGGTGCTCATCGACGACCACCGGAGGTTCAGCAAGCAGACCCGCGGGTACGAGACGCTGCGGCTCTTCCTGGGCAACGGGCTCGTCACGTCGGAGGGGGAGTTCTGGCTCCGTCAGCGCCGCATCGCGCAGCCGGCCTTTCATCGCAAGCGCATCGCAGGCTTTGCCGACGGGATCGTGCGGGCCGCAGCCGACCTCGGGCGCGCGTGGGCGCCGCGCGCGGCGAGCGGCGAGACGGTCGACGTGGCCTCGGAGATGATGCAGCTGACGCTGCGCATCGCGGGCGAGACGATGCTGAGCGCCGATCCGAGCGGGCAAGCGGGCGCGGTCGGTGCGGCGCTCGAGATCTTGCAAAAGGAGGTCAATCGGCGGCTCGACTCCCCGTGGGTGCCGCCCGTCGAGTGGCCGACGCCGCACAACCGGAGGCTCCGCGCGGCGACCGAGCAGCTCGATCGCATCGTGCTCGATCTCATCGACCGCCGACGCCGCGGCAGGGAGCAGGGCGACGACCTGCTGCAGATGCTCCTCGAGGCGCGGGACGAGGAGACCGGCGCCGGCATGGACGACCGCCAGCTCCGCGACGAGGTGATGACGGTCTTCCTCGCCGGGCACGAGACGACCTCGAACGCCCTGACCTGGACGTTCTATCTCCTCTCCCGCGCGCCACAGATCGCGCGGGCCCTTCACGAGGAGGCGGTGCGGGTCCTCGGCGACAGGCCGGCCACGGCGGACGATCTTCCGGCCCTCGACCTCACCCGTCGGGTGCTCCAGGAGTCGATGCGGCTCTACCCGCCGGTGTGGATCCTCGGTCGCTCGCCGACCGAAGACCTCGACGTCGACGGGTACCGGATCCCCCGCGGCTCGCTCGTGTTCCTCTCGCAGTGGGTGACGCACCGGCACCCGAAGTGGTGGGAGAACCCGGAGGGGTTCGATCCCGACCGCTGGTTGCCGGAGCGGATGCGGGGGCTCCACCGACATCAGTACTTCCCGTTCGCCGCGGGGCCGCGGATGTGCATCGGCGCAGGCCTGGCCCAGATGGAAGGCCAGCTCGTGCTCGCCACCCTCGCACGCCATTACCGGGTGCAGCCCGTGCCCGGGCAGCGGGTCGAGCCCGAGCCGCTCATCACGCTGCGTCCCCGGGGGGGCTTGCCCTCGACCCTGCATCGCATCGACTGATCCTCGAGGCGCCGAGCGTGGTGGGGTCTGGAGAGGACCCTGGTAATTTCCTTGGAATTCGATCGAGATCGCGTCACGGTGGCGCAGTCGATCCCCGTCGAGGTGGAGTCTGGACACCCCGGCGACCTGAGTTTGCGGCCCGGCTTCGGCCGAAACGCTTTCAATCGTGGGGATCGACGTCCCCGTCTCCCCCTGGCACGCCGCTCGCAATACGCCTCTTCAGAACGCCGCAACCACCGACCACGAACGCCCCTCCGACCATGTCCACCAAGACCCGCCATGCCGCCGTCGTCGCTGCCCCGTCCGAAGGGAACGTGGAAGGCGCGGGCTTCGTGAGGCCACTCGGCCGCGAGGTGGGGGAGCTGGGCGAGACGCGCGGCGTGGTGTTCGTCGAGTACGTCGCGCTCCTCACGCTGGTGACGATCGCCGGCGCGGCCGCGGTCCTCTCGCTCGGCATGCCGCTGGTGAACCTCTTCTCGTTCCAGCAGCTGATCTTGTCTCTGCCCTTCCCGTGAGGGGCACGCTCCCTCGCCCACGCTGGGCGAGGAGGCCGTCACCGTGTCCACCGTCGTCCTGCATCTACGATGCGTTTCGAGAAAGCCCAGGAGAAGTTCGAGATGAACAAGATGAGCAAGTCGCGCCGCGTTCGTGAGCTCCTCGCCGATACCCGCGGTCTCTCGACCGTGGAGTACATCATCATCCTCTGCCTCATCGCGGTCGTGTGCTTCGCGATCTGGAAGCAGTTCGGCGAGACCGTGAAGAGCAAGGTGCAGGGCGCGGATTCGCTCGTCGGCACCCTCCCGACCGAGTCGTCCCCGTGAACGCGTCCCGCCCGGTGCGCGCGCGGCTCCGTCGGAGCCGGGTGTCGCCGGGCGAGCGTGTGTTGCCGGGTCGTCCCGTGCCCTCGCTCGCGGGCACGGGGCCCGGTGGCCTTCGGGCCACGATGTTCGAAACGACGTGGGTGTGATGTGGCAGGTCTCGGTCCTGACCCGGCGCTGATTCCGTACCTGTACGGTGTGGCCGTCCTGATGACGGCTGCGGCCGCTCTGACCGACGCGCGCTCGGGGCACATCCCCAACTGGTTGACCCTGCCGCCGATCGTGATCGGTCCGCTGGTGCACGGGATGACCGGGGGATTGTCGGGGCTGCTCGGGAGCCTGCTCGGACTCGTCGTGTGCGGGGCCGTTCCCCTCCTGATGTTCTGGCGCGGCGGCATGGCCGGCGGCGACGTGAAGCTCTTCGGGGCGATCGCCGCGGTGTGCGGGCTGGACGTCGGCCTCGAGTCGCAGTTCCTGTCCTTCGTCGTGGCCGGCATCTACGCGCTCGGCCGCCTGGCGTGGCAGGGCAAGCTCTTGCAGACGCTGGGCAACAGCGTGGCGCTCGGGCTCAATCCCATTCTTCCTCAGCGGTTCCGGCGGACGATCTCCCCCGAACTGCTGCATTCGTTGCGTCTCGGCGGGGCCATCTTCGCCGGGACGCTCATCGCCGTGTACGGCCGGCTTCAGGCGTTTTTTCTTCTCGGTTCGTGAAATGCCACCGAGGGGACCAGGGAGCACGTCGATGCGAGACCTGAAGCAGGACACCCGTGGGGCGGTCTACGTCGAGTTCTTGATCTCGTTCATCCCGGTGTTCTTCATGTTCCTGGGGATGGTGCAGATCGCCCTGATGTTCGTCGGCGGACTCGCGGTCCAGCGCGCGGCCGCGGCCGCGGCCCGCGCGGCGGCGGTCGTGCTCGACGACGACCCGCAGTACTACGGGGGCGCCGAGCGCATGCAGCTCGGCGGCGGCGGCAGCGGCGGATCCACCGAAGGCGCGGTCGTCGGCTTCCTGGCGGGCCGCGGCATCAGCGGGGATTCGGGCAGCGTCTCGATGCCGGGGCTCGACGACACCTCGTCGGAGGGCGGCGCGCGCATGGAGGCCATCCGCTCGGCGGCGTCGACCCCGCTGATGGCCGTCGCGCCTCCGCCGGCGGTCTTCGTGCGGAGCGAGTCGGTCGGCGGCGCCATCGGTTCGATGCCGGCGAGCCGGATCGCGACGGCGCTGCTGTGGAATCGCGGTGCGATGGCGGTGCGCATCGTGGACGGCCCGGCGTCCACCACGGCGCGCACGTCCTTCGAGCGGCGCGACCTCGAGGACGAGAGCGTGATGCCGGACCAGGCACGGGTCCGCGTGAGCTACCTGTTCCACTGTGCGGTGCCGATCGCGAACCGCTGGATCTGCAACGATCCGCTCGCGCTCGTGCTCGGCGCGGCGACGGCCGGGACGATCCGCAGCGCGCAGATCCTCGCCGGCGGGATCAGCCTGGAGAGCATCCAGCGGGCGTCCGCCACCCGGGACCTGCTCGCGTCGCGGGAGGAGCGGGACTCGGTCGCGTGGGGTGATTTCGGCGACAGCACCCGCACGACGGTGGGCGCGATCGGACTCGCCACCGAGATGGCGGGCCTTCCCTCCTTGCGGGTCAAGGTCATGACGGCCGAGGCCGAGCTGCCGATCCATTTCGCGAACTACACGTACCAGTCGGAGTGATCGTCGGTTCAGTGAGGCCCCGGA
>CAIKNO010000594.1 GCA_903828805.1 uncultured Sandaracinus sp.
CCGGGTAGGTCAGCGCGGCAGGCCGGCTCCCGGGTCAGCGCAGGCAGGCCGGCGCCCAGGCCAGCGCACGCCGTCGCCCAGGTCAGGGCAGTCGGCGCGGCCGGCTCCCAGGTCAGCGCAGGCAGGCCGCGCCTGCGACACGGCTCCGGCACCGACGGACGTCGCCAGCGGGCCTCGTTCGCGACTGCGAGAACGCCACCATGGGTTGCGATGCGCCCCGCCTCGAAACGGCCAGTCCTTGGACCTCTCGCCCACGGGCGCTTGCCGTGGACGCCGCGCGAAGGCGCGCTGCCGGGACGTGTCCGTGGCCTCGGTGGTGTCCCGCACCGCGAACGCCGCGTCAGGAGCGACGAACGGGGATTCCAGCCTTGTCGAGAGCGAACCCTGGCGGAAGCGAGCGCTCCAGCTTGGTTCGCTCGACACCGAGGTCCCAGCCGCGCTCCTGGAAGAGTTCGAGGAGGCGCCCTTGAACGCGGACGCTCTCCTCGCGGGTCAGGGCGGCGAGGAGCGCATCACGGTGCTCCGCGGCATCCGCCTGACGAGCCAGCGCGCCGGTCGCGTGGTAGCGCGCCGACTCGCTCACGTCGCCGAGGAACCTCAACACACCGGCGGCGATCTCCGCATGCGTGCGCTCTTCGAGCGCTTGGAGCACCTGAATTTTCCGCGTGGGATCACGTTCATACTCCGTGTCCAACAGCGCGAGCACCCCGAGGAGCTCCATCACCACACGCTCTTCCGGAACGAGCCGCTCGAGGAGCTTGAGAGGCCAGCCGATCGAATCCCACTTGCGGAGCACGTCACAGACCGGCGCCACGGCGGCGTCCCCTGCGGCGACGATGAGGCGGCACGCCTCTTCCTTCTCCTCCTGGTCCGTGATGCTGGGATCGGAGTAGAACGAGAAACGACCGAGCATCGCCTCCACCGAGCCCGACGTTCGCATCGCGCCGAGCGCCTGCAGCGAATCCCATCGGTCCGGCGCCTGCGCGCGCTTGTCCGCGACCCGGGCGGCGTGCTTCTTGAGCCCACCGTCGCCAGCGTTCTTGCCAAAGAAATCGAAGAGCCCCACGTCGTCGCGCTTCCTGTTCACGGGGTCCCGCGGCCGACGGACCTCCCAAGGAGGCGAGTGACGCGCGGGGACCTCAGGCCACTTTCACCGCATGATCACAGGCTTCAGGTTCACCTGGGAACCTCGAACCTCGACCTGGAACCGCACCGACCGGCACTCGTTCTTCTTGATGAGCGACTGCTCGTTCGCCTTGAGACGCTGGACGAACTTGTCCTGCGTGATGTTGCTGACGTCCTCGCCGAGGGCCTGCTTGGCAGCGACGTACTCCTCGTAGGTCCGCAGGTAGTACGCATCTTCGGGTTCCGACGCGAGCGCCTCGGCGGCGGCCGGGTCTTCATCGGAATCGGTGCCGGCCGCCGGCGCAGGGGCTCCTGCCGACTGCGTGATGGAGTCATCCTGCCAGCGGTCGGGACCCGCCTGGGTCGACTCGTCGCCCTCGGGCGTGCCGGTGAACACGTTCAGAAGCTGGTTGAGCCGGTACGCCAAGCCACCGAACTCGGCGCTCTGAATGTCGATTCGAGTGTCCGTTCGCCCGTTGATCACGGCGAGGACGGCCTCCTCGATCTGCTCGATGGGGCGTTGCAGGGTGTTCGCCACGAGGAACCCGTACGCCAAGACCAAGAGCACACCGAGGATCGTCATCAGGAGGATGGTCTGGACCGACGACGCCTTCTGCAGCTGGTCGGTGCGGCTCGCCAGGACGACCATGGCCAGGTGGGTCGTCGATTCGGCGCTGCCAGGCAACGCACCCACGACGGCGACGTACTCCCGATCCTCGATGTTCACGGTGAACGGGGCGCTCGAGGCGCCCTGATTCATCGCCGCCTCGGTCGCGGTGCGCGAGGGCCCGAAGAGATTGGCACGGAGCGCCTCGGTCTGGGCGCCCTGCTCGAGTGAAGAGCTGTAGATCCGATCGTCGACCACGAAGGCCACGTCGCGGCCGAGCAGCGCGCCCTCGCCACGTGCCAGGCCGTTCGAGACGTCGTAGCCCACCAGAAGGGCCCCGAGCACCCGACCCTCGTGACGGATCGGCGCGGTGACGATCTGCAGCACCTTCCGTTCGTCTGCCTTGAACCAGATGCCCGTGCCGGTGTCGCCGGTGATCGCGGCACGCACCGCCGGCACTGCCCCCAGATCTTCGCCGCGCATGCGAAGCTGGTCGGCGTTGCGAGCGACCACCCGGCCGGCGTCGTCGATGACGGCCACCAGGTCGGGGGCAGCGCCGCGGCGAACCGGATCGGCCAGCCACGCGGCGGTGCGGTCGGCGGCTTGAGTGGCGCGGGTGCGGCTCGCGCTCTCATCGAGGGCGGACACGAACACGTCGACCATGGCGCGCTGGGCGGCCTGATCTTCCACGGACTCCGCCGTGTCGCGCGCGGACAGTCGGAACGAACGGCCGAGCATCCGGAAATCGGAGACGATCCTCGAGTCCACCTCATCGACGAGGGCCGATTCGAGGCTCGACTTCACCACGGCGTACGAGACCAACCCGACCACGAGGATCGTGAGCAGGTTCCCGACGATGATCTTGGTGCGCATGACTTTGCTCCGACTCCGGTGGTGCGCTTGGATATCATCGGCCTCGCCAGGGGGTCAATAGAGGCCGCGCGGTGGACCGACGGCCGGCCCGGGAGGCTCGATGTGACGACGGAAGCGTTTGACTGGGTGGCCGTCCTCGACGACGACGCGTTCGACCGGCACGCCCCCGCTCGACGGCACCCGGAGTGCCCCGAGAGGCTCGCCGCTGCGAGGGATGGGTTGCGCGCCGCGCTCCCCGCCTCTTCCCAGCGACGGCTTGCGGTGCGGGACGCGACGGTGGCCGAGCTCGAGCGGGTTCATTCACGGGCGCACCTGAGCGCGATGTCGGCCGCGCTCGATGGGCGCTTCCGGTCGCTCGATGCAGACACGTACGTCTCGCCTGGGTCGCGGGACGCGGCGTTTCGCGCGGCCGGTGCGGCCGCCGTCCTCGGAGATGCGCTCGCGCGGGGTGAAGTTCGGCGCGGATTTGGTCTCCTGCGCCCCCCGGGGCATCACGCGGAGCGGGACCGGGCGATGGGCTTCTGTCTGTTCAACAACGTGGCCGTCGCGGCCTCGAGCGCGCGCGCAGCGGGCGCGAGGCGTGTCGCGGTGGTGGACTGGGACGTCCACCACGGCAATGGAACGCAGCAGATCTTCGAATCGGATCCGAGCGTCCTGTTCATCAGCCTGCACCAGTGGCCGCTGTATCCTGGGACGGGCGCCCCGGAGGACATCGGCCGAGGACCAGCGGTCGGGACCACCGCGAATCTCGCCCTGCCCCCGGGTTCGGGCCCCGAAGACTACGCCCATGCGTTTCGTGTGGTCGTACGGCCGCTGCTCGCGTCGTTCGGCGCGGACGTGCTCCTGGTCTCCGCCGGCTACGACGCCCACGTCCGGGATCCGCTCGGTGCGATGCGGCTCGATGCGGCGACCTACGGCGCGATGGCGTCGGAACTCGCCGCGGCCGCGGACGCGCTCGGCCATGGGAAGGTCGGGTTCATCCTCGAAGGCGGTTACGATCTCCAAGCGCTCGAGGCGTCCGTATCGGAAACGGTCCGAGGCGCGACGGGCGCAACGCAGAGCTTGCCGGACGGGCGGCCCTCCCCCGCGGCCGCGGCCGCGGTCGAGTCCACCCGACGCGCTCTCGAGCCTCACCACGCGCTGCTCGCGCGACCGCTCCGGTAGCAAGATGACATGCGCCCCTGCTCACGGCGCAGGCGTCGGGTCGGCCACGCGGACGGTGTCGACCGCGGCCTCCTCCACGAACCACACCACCAACCCCACCGCGGCGAGGCCGATGGCGACGCCGAGGGCGACGTCCGCGTAGCCGGCGACGTCGAGGGCCGCAGCGCGTTCGCCCGCCGAGCGGGACGCCGCGTCGACCCCGAGCCCCACGCTGACCCCCGCGGAGGCCCCCGCCAGACCGAACGCTCCCCAAGCCCACGCCGGTTGTCGACGGGTCGCGGCGTAACGGGTGGCGCGCTGGAGTTCGGCATGCGCCACAGTCCGAAGCCCGGCCTCGACGGCCACCTCGGCGACGAAGGGCACGTCGCCGTCACGGGTGACCTCGAGGCGATGCGCACCCGGCGGCATCGACATCACGCCATCGTCCGTCGCTGGCCCGACCGCCCTTCCGTCGACCGTCGTGACCGCGCCGGGAGCGGCCACGCGCAAGGCCAGGGTCCCCGTGGTCGGACGCGCCGTGAGATTGGCCCGATCGGCCTCGGCGCGTTCTTCGAGCGACGCGATTCGTCCTTCGACCTGGAGGCGATCAGGAGGATCGACGCGGTCCCGCAAGTACCGACGGTATCCTGCGACGGCCGCGTCCCATTCTCCGAGTTCCTCGTGCGCGCGGGCCACGTTGAACCAGAGGTCCGCGCTCGGGGCGAGCTCCGCCGCGCGCTGGAACGATCGGATGGCTTCCCGATAGCGTCGCAGCTGGAAGTGCTGCAGCCCGGCCTCGAACGCCGAACGCGCTTGCCGAGCAAGTTCCAATGGATCGAGCACGGCGGCGTGTCCCGCGTCGGACGTGTCGGTGTCGGCCGATGGCGTGGCCTCGGGTGCGGATGTCGACTGGGCGTGGACCACACTCGATGGCGCGGCCAAGAGCATCACGACGAGGGCGGGCACGGGTCGGCGCACGGGGGGACGCTATCACGACACGCTCCGCACCCGCAGCAAGGCGATGGCCGGAACTTCGCGTCCCCCGATGGGCGTCGGTACACTTCCGAGCCGAGTCATTCCGATGCGACGGGTCGAACCAGCAGCCGAGGGGAGTCGAAGCGCGACGCGTCGGCACTGCGGAACTCCTGCCGACTGCACGCCGGTCAGGCGTTGCACGACGACCCCGGAGGACGCCCCGTGACCGACGCCGCGCCCCTCGATGCCGAACTGCTCGTCCATTGCGACGACGCCGACCTCGCGGTCGAGTGCGCTCGACTCGGACACCTCCTGGGACGCCCGGTCGCGCCTTCGGCATCGCCGTCCGCCCTCGACGATGCCCTGCGTTCCCTGGGTGCTCGGCGGTGCTGCGGCCTTGCGCTGTCGCGAGGCCCGACCGTGCCGGAGGTCACCTCGCTGGCGCGCGCTTCCTTCGCGACGAGAACCATCTGCGTGCTGGCGTGCCTCGTCGACCCCGAGGAGTTCGGGGACGTCCTCGACCTCGCCACCGAACTCGGCATCGTCGTGGTGCACGAGCTTCGCCCCTTGCTCGCCGCGCTCTGTTTGTTGCAGCCGCCGACGGCGTCGGCCTGGAGCGCCTCGACGCGGGGGATGTCGACGTTCGATCGCGCCCGGTTGCGGCTCCGTGGAGGGGGCTCGACCCACGGCCGCTTCGTGCGGCTCGACGAGGGCATGGTCGGATTCGCGGCCGGCGCAGGTGTGCCCGGGACGCTGGGGGAGCCTCGTGACGTCGGCGAGGCGGTGCGCGCGCTCCGCGAATCACACGGCGCGACGCCACCCGGTCGGGCCGTGATGGATGGGGTGGACAACGAGGCCGTGACGGCGGTCCTCTTCGGGCCGCCCCGGGCGCTGTCGGACCCAGCCACGAAGGCCGCCCTCGCGCCGTACGGGCTGCCGCTTCCTCTCGAGGAACTGTGCGCCAGCCCGTCCCGTGCCGCGGCCGAAGCCGCGCGCATCGGGTTCCCGGTGCGAATCGCCCTCGCGTCCCCGGACCTCCGCGTCTGGGACCATCCCGACCTCGCCGTCGACGGCATCGACAACTCCGCGCGCGTGCGTGACGTGTTCCGGCAGATCATGGCCATGGCGAGCGAACGTCGCCCCGAGGCCCGCCTCCTCGGTGTGACCGTCACCGCGACGACGACCGCCACGGCTTTGCTCGGGGTCCGCGCATCGCCCCTGGATGCCGGGTGGGTCCTGCTCGACCTCGGATTCTCCGATGCGCACGGCCTCGCCGCCAAGGACCGTACCCTGACCGTGCTGCCCGCGAGCAGCGAGCGGGTCGAGCGGACGCTGTCCCGCCTACGGGGTTCGCCGTTGCTGCTGTCCGGATCGGCCGCGCGGCGAAAAGCGACCGTCGAGGCGATCTCCGACGCGCTGCTGCGTCTTGCGGCCTTCGTCGACCGGCACCGAGACGCTGTGGTGTCGGTCGAGATTCGACCGCTCGCGGTCGTGGTCGGTGGGGGCGTCGAAGTCCGCGAGGCGTGCGTGACCGTGGGCGACGCCTACCTGCGCACGCTCGGCTGAACCGCGGACTCGCGTTCTCGGCCGGGCGTGCTCCGGACGACCGAGTTCAGGGCGCCGGGATGCCTCGGGTCTGCTGGACGGACTCCGGGCTGCCACCGGGCGCCATGCACTGCACCCCGAGCGCGGCAACGATGAGGATCCCCCCGATCACGATGACGGCCTTGATGACGGGGCTCGCGTCCTGCCAGAAACTCATGGGGATCCCTCCTCCGAAACGTGGCAGCATCGTAGCGATTGCAAAGGCCGATGGTCAACAGAGGATTCCCGGCCCACGGGACCATCGCCACCGCGCTCGCACACGCCGTGGAGGTCTCGCGAGAGCAGGTCGCGATGGCCGAAGCGGTCGCGCGCATCGGGGTCGGCAGCGGGATCGGCGCGCGGCTCCGGCCACGCGGCGTGTTCGAACTGCTCCGGGCGCGGTGGGGCGGGTCGCTCGGACTTCCGAGCCTGTTTCGCATCCATGCGGCCAATCAGCCCGAGGCGGTGGCGATCATCCACGAAGGACGCTCGTGGTCCTATCGAGAGCTCGACGCCCGCGTGGAACGGCTGGCGTCGCGCCTGCGGCACGAACACGGTCTCGGCCGCGGCGATGCCGCGGTGCTGATGATGCACAACCGACCCGAGTTCCTCGAGGCGCAAGCGGCGATGGCACGACTCGGAGGTGCAGCCGTGTCGGCGGGCGCTCGTTCGTCCGCGGACGAGCTCGATCACCTGATCACGCATTCGGGGGCCAAGGCCATCTTCGTCGAGGCGGAGCTGCTGCCGATGGTGCAGGCAGGTCGGCATCGGTGGCCGAACCTCCGAGGCGAGAACGTCGTGTGCGTCGCCGGGACGGAGCACAACACCACGTCGTACGAGCAGCTCGTGCGCGAAGGCTGGACCGCGCGGCTGCCCGACGGGTCCGCCGCCGAGGCCTCGGTCGTCGTGTACACGAGCGGCACCACGGGCCGCCCGAAGGGAGCCGTTCGCCGTTTTCCGCCGGGGGCTCAGCGCAATTTCCTTCAGGCCGTGGCGGAGCTGAAGCTGCGCGCGGACGATCGGCACCTCGTCGTGTGTCCGCTCTACCACACGACGGCGTTCGGATTCGTAGGCTTCACGTTCCTCCTGGGAGGAACGGTGGTCCTCGAATCGCAGTTCACCCCGCAGCGGGTCCTCGCCGCCATCGAGATGCATCGCATCACGACCTCGGCGATGGTTCCGACGATGTTGTACCGCCTCGTCGGCATGCCCCGCGAGGAACGAACCAGGTTCGACACGCGAACGCTCCGCGCGGTCTTCTCCGCGGGCGCGCCCCTCTCGGGCACACTCGCGCAGGAGTTCATCGGCGCGTTCGGTCCCGTCCTCTTCAACGTGTACGGTTCGACCGAGACGGGCATCAACACCGTCGCGACCCCAGCGGAACTGCTGCGCGCGCCTGGGACCATCGGCCACGCGGTGCGCGGAAACGAGCTCGCGATCCTCGACGAGCGCGGCGAGGACGTCGGCGAGGGTGCGACCGGCGAGCTCTTCGTCCGCAACGCGATGCTCGTCGACTATCACCGGGACGAGGCGGCCACGCGTGCGTCGATGCGCGATGGTTTCTTCAGCGTGGGCGACCTCGCACACCGAGACGCCCACGGTCTCTTCTTCATCGATGGGCGCAAGCGCGACATGCTGATCTCGGGGGGGGTCAACGTGTACCCGGCCGAGATCGAAGAGGTCCTGGCGCGGCATCCCGCGGTGGCGGAGGCCGCCGTCGTCGGCGTGCCCGACCCCGAGTGGGGCGAGCGGGTGCGCGCCTTCGTGGCCCTCCGTGAGGGCATGTCCGCGAGCGCGGAGGACCTCACGTCGTTCTGCCGGGAGCATCTCTCGGGGCCCAAGGTCCCTCGTGAGTTCCGGGTCTTGCCCGAGTTGCCGCGCAATCCCACCGGCAAGGTGCTGAAACGCGACCTGCGCGCGCTCGGCTGAGCGGCGCTCAGCCCCGTGCGGGCATCCGCAGGTCGATGCGCCGGAGCAACCGTGCCGACGCCGGCAACGCGACGGCATCGACCGCCAGCGCGAGGATGGCGACCGCACCCGGTGGCAGGAATCCGTTGGCGGCGAGGGCCACGAGCAGTGCCCCCGCCCCCGCGGCGAGGGCGACGCCGCGATGGGCCTCTCGGCGCGTGGCGCTCGCCAGCCACAACGCGTCCGCGGCATCTCGGACGTCGTCGCTCGTCAGGGCCACCGCGCGGTCGACTCCGGCAGCGCCGAGCGCGACGGGGACATCCGCCGCGCCGAGGGCGTGGTCGTCGTGGCCCGGTCGACCGACCACGGCGATCGTGCTCCCGGCGTCTCGAAGGCGCCGGACTTCGGCAGCACGTTGCTCCGGCGGAAGTTCCGCCTTCACGTGCGCCACGTCCAGCGTCCGAGCGAGGCTCTCGACGGTCCCCCGATGGTCGCCGGACATCAGGATGGCCTCGATCTCGAGGTCCATCAGCCTCTGGACGGCGGCACGGGCCCCGGGGCGATCTTCGTCCCGGAACGTCAGCAGCGCCCGGACGCGTCGATCCACGCCCACGAACACGACGCTCAGTCCCCGCTGCTCTGCACGCTCCGCCTCGAGATCGAGCGCTGCGACGCTGACGCCTTCCTCGAGCAGCAGTTGTCGCGAGCCGACGACGACCGACTCGCCGGCTGCGCCGACCGCCGTCAGACCACGGCCTGGAATCGACTGAACCCTTCGAACCGCGGCGGGGGCCACGCCGACGCGGGCCACGTGACGCCGAACGGCGTCGGCGATGGGGTGTTCGTTTCCTGCCTCGGCCCCCGCCGCCAGGCCCAGGGCGGTCTCGTCCCGCGTGCCCCCGACGAGGTGCACCTCGACGACCTCGGGCGCGCCCTCGGTCACGGTGCCGTGGGTGCACAGCACCGCGACATTCACGCGGCCCGCGCGGTCGAGCGCGCGCGCACTCTGGAACACGATCCCGCGGAGCGCCGCGGTCGCGCCGGCCGCGACGAACGGCGCCTCCGACGCCCGACGAAGCGCGAGGAGCGGAATCGCGATCAGCACGGCGGCGGCCGACGAGAGGCGCATCGCCATCCCGCCCCCGGACTCCCCCAGGACGAGGCCCAGGGCGCTGGCGACGACGGCCGCGACGCCCGAGAACTGAACGCCCCGCGCGACGAGACGCGTCACACGGGCCGCGTCATCCGCGGAGCCATCGCCGAACTGAGCCGGGCGCACGAGCGCACGCTCGTCACCCACCCGCCCCGCGAGCACCCGCAGTCCCCCTTGGACCACCCGAGCCCCCGCGAGCACGGGGTCGCCCGACCGACGGCGGACGGGCGCGCGCGCGAGAGGATGCAGGAGCACCTGGGCCTCCCCGGAGCGCACGATCCCATCGACGGGGATCGTATCGCCGTCGGCCACGAGGACGTCCTCACCGGCCCGGAGGGCGGTCGACTCGACCTCACGCGACCCGGGGCTCAAGGGACGCGCGGCATCGTCCACGGGGACCCGGGCCGTCGCGGGAAGGCCCGCGCGCGCATTGGCAAACAGTCTCTCGACCGGCCGGGCCGCGCTCGCATCGAGCCAGCCCCGCAGGACGCCACACGCGGCCGCGGCCGACGCGCCGACGAGCGCGAAGCGCGCATCGAGGCCCGAGGCATGCCCCACGACGGCGGCCACCGCGGAGACGACCGAACCCATCGGTGCCATCGCCCACGCCAGCCACCCGACATCCCGGCGGAGCGGCGTCGCGCCGACGAGCGAGAGGACGGCCGCCGACGTCACCATCAGGACGGAGAGTCCGACGAGCGTCCAGCCCGAAGCGAAGACCCCTGCAAGGGCTCCGACCCCGGCGATCGTCAGAGCGAGGGTCGGCAGCGGTGGCGCGTGTTCCGGAACCGCGGGGTGCGATGCGGTCCACTCGGGCGCACTGGCGGTGATCGAGGCGCGGGCGGCCCTGCGCTTCCGGATCGAGCGGAGCACAGGGTCGGTCCGCGTCCCGCTGCGCAGCGCGCCCGGGCGCGGCTCCGCGACGTGGGTCCGCAGCGCCTCGGCGATCGAGCTGCGGAGTCGGTCCCGACAAGGGCGGCTGCAAAGCACGTGGAAGCCGCCCTCGACGGCGACCATGAAGGGCGCACGGAGGGGCTCGACCGGGGCCGAACAGACGGCGCACGGCCGGAACGGCAAGCACGCGCGCGGGGGATGGACCGCCGTCGAAGGGATGGAACGAGGCACGGGCACCGATGCAGGCGAGGTCCTACGCGGCAGGACGCCCAGGGTCAAACCCGGGGGCGAAGGTCACGGCGTGATGTGAACGAACGTCCCCGGCCGGCCGGGGCCCGACAGCACGCCGTGCCAGCCCGGAGGAAGCATCGGCCACGACCACTGGAAGAGCCATCGCGCATCGGCGGGCGCGAGGTTCACGCACCCGTGACTGCGAACCCGCCCGAACGCGTCGTGCCAGAAGGCGCCATGGAGCGCGTAGCTTCCCTCGAAGTACATGGTCCACGGGACGTCTTCGATGCTGTACGCCTCCGCACCGCCTTCGATGTCCTCCATCGTCGTGGAGACGTGCTTGCTCTGGACACGGAAGGTTCCGACCGGCGTCTCGAACCCCTCGCGTCCGGTCGACACCATCGTCGTGAACACCGGGCGGTCGCCCTCGTAGGCCACGAGCGTCTGGTCCGAGAGGTCCACGTGGACCCAGCGATCGGTCTCGCCGACCCCGGCGGGGCGCGAGATGGGCAGCGGGACCCGCAGGGCACGCTCACTGATCACCACGCCCGTCCGCGCGACGAGGTACCGGCCGCCCCGGCGTTCGATCCCGCCCTCCTCGAGCATCCACGGCGTGTTCGCGGGCACCGCATCGCCTTGCGAGAAGTTGCCCGACACCGCGTCGCGCACGAGCGCATGCACGCCCCGCCGGAACACGAAGCCGAGCGGCAGTTGCCACTCTCCGCCGAGCACGACGCCCCGCATGGCCGAGGGGTGCGCCTCCGCCAGCACCTCCGACGGGACGTAGTTGCCGCGGATCGTCCGGAAGAAGCGACGTTCACCATCGGCCTCCTCGCGGTCGAGGCTCACGTAGAAGCCGCGCTCCATCCGCATCCGAAAGAACTCCGGCAGCAGGGCATCCCCGACCCCGGCGTCCGACCCGGGCAACGCGCGCGCGCCCGGATCGGACCGCTGCCCGGGAGGCGCCTCGAGGTCCGGCTCGGCCCCCGGCTCTCCCGCCACCGCAGCCCCCGCGCGCAGGGCCGCGAGTTCGCGCAGCCGCCCCATCACCGGCGCCGTCGCACGCTCCTCGTCCGCCGTCGGGAGACGCCAGAACTGGGGCGCCTCCTCACGGGCCACGTACCCGTAGGCGTACGGCAGCGCATCCTCGAGCGCGGCGGCCACGGGCGAGGGCTCGAAGGTCTGCGGGCCCTCGCCAATCGAGAACCCCTCGCCCCGACAGACGAAGCCGCCCCCGACGACCTCGCTCCATCCCCGTGCGCAGCCTGGCCCTCGCACCGCGGCCTTCGCCCGGAACCGCGAACCGCGCCTCATGTAGCCGACGACCGCGCTCGAGGCGTCGGCGCGCGCGTGAACCTGGGCGAGGAAGTGATAGGCGATGCCGTGCTGGGGCCACGCTTGCTCGAACGCCTCGCGCGCGGCCTCCTGCCGTGCCCGCGCCTCCGCCTCGGCGTCGAAGGGAGGAGGCAGGACCTCCTCCACCGCGGTGTTCACCACGCGCGGTGCCTCGGGCACGACGCCCTGTTCATCGGAGGTCCGCTGCGCCGCGCCCGCTGGCGGAGCAGGGGTGGCAGGGGACGAAGCGACCGGTTCCCGGCTCGCCTCGTTCATCACCTCGTTCATCGCCGCGGCGTCCACCGCCGCTGTTGGCGTTCCGGTCGCGCACGCGCTCTGACCCGCGAGCGCGGCCGCCACGAGCATGGTGCGAAGCGCCCGCATTCCGATTCGGATCGCACGACCGACCGACAGGGTCCAGAAATCGACACGCCCGACCGCCTCGCGCGGAACGGTCCGCCTCCGCGTTTCAGCGGATGAACACCCGCGGATCGTCGGGGCGCACGTCGATGTGGAAGTGGTTGCGATGGCCGTCGTTGTAGTTGGGCGTCAACACGGACGAGAACTCCCACGTCGCGGCGAGGTCGCACGCGACACGCAGCAGGCGCTGCGAGGAGGGCGCGGAGGCGTCGAGGGCATCACACGTGCGCTGCGCCGGGGTCTCTTCGAAGTCGCGATCGACCCGCAACGTGGAGCCGTCATCCGTCTCGAACGAGAACAAGTCGAGCCCGAGCCCGAGGCCGTGAAAACTCTGCGCGGGCGTCGTGCGGTACGCGCTGAGCACGTTCACGCCGCGAATTCCGTGCTGGCGCAGGACCCGCGCGAGGGTCGGCAAGCGGCGCGCGAGCTCGCAGGAGACGACGAAGGGCGTGGCGCGTCCACGCATCATGCGAAACACGACGCCGCCGATGGGACCCGACACGTGGACGGGGCTCGGCACGGGCGTCGCCATGGGAGGCTCGGCCGTCGCCGTCACCCCCGCCTCGCGGAGGGCTGCGCGACAGTCGGACTCGCCTCGGACCTGCCATACCGCCCGAGGATCCACGCGCCACTCACCGCCGGGGATGATCCCGCGAAAGTTCAGAAAGGTGGGCACCCGCTGCGCGATCTGTCGGGCGATCCGACCCGCAGGGTCGGACGCGTCGGCCGCGAAGGCCGTGGGCGCCGAGGGCACGGGCGGCGCCTCGGCCGGCGGCAGCTGGGGAGCGGGCTCCTGTTGCAGGACGATGCGCGGCACGACGAAGCCACGTGGGGCCCCGAGCACCCGCCGCTGCTCCTCGCGGGCGCGCTCGAGATCCTCCGACGCTGCGTGGGTCCCCGAGAGGCTGGCCACCATGCGCCGCGCGGACCTGGGCGCCGCGCGCTCCGACTCCGCGCCGGCCTGCGCGAACAGCACCGAGCCCTCGTCGCCGCCGAGCACCGCCAGGCGTTCCAGCGTGTCCGCTGGACCTGCCTCCGCGGTCACCTGCGTCGGCACGCGCCACGTCGCGTCGAAGAAGCCCATCGCGACCTGCCCGTTGCGACCGCTGATCAGCCGCTGACGGCTGCGGGACGTTCGGCCGTCGTAGACCACCCAGTCGGGCAAGAAGTCGGGCAGGTTGTGGCCGCCCGACACACCCTGCAGCGTGGGCGCGGCCTGCACGACCACGTAGCGGTTCGGGGCGAGCGGGTTGGGGTGCACGAAGCGCGTCCCCACGCCCGCGCCGCGGAACGCACGCCCACCGACCTCGACGGCGTCCGTCGTCACCCGGACCGGCAGGTCGTCGGCGATCTGCTCGAGAACGGAGTTCGCCCCGGGCGTGCCGTAGAGCACGAGGTGCGAGCGCCGCATCATCGCAGGCGTGACCTCGGAATCGGCGACGACGCGCTGCTGGTGGTTCCACAACCAGACGGGCCAGCCCCGTGCGCCACGCTGGGCGGCGGCGCGCAAGCCCTCGAGGGCCGCAGGGTCCCGGGTGCCGTACACGTGGATCATGCCGTCGCGGTAGGGATCGGTGAGCGGACCCGAGAGGCCCGGTCGCTTCTCGAACCCCGACGGCGCCGGCAGGAACCCGGTTCGCCACGCCCCCGACGCGACGCCCCCGGCACGGGCGACGTGCAGCACGTGACCGAGCGGCGCGCGCGGACCCTGGTACACCTCGGTGCCGTCGACCGTGACCCGGAGGGCATCACCGCTGCCGATCGGCGCATCTCGGAGGTCGAGGGACACCTCGAGCGCCTGCTCGGTCTGCACGGTGATGGAGCCGTCGTCGGCGACCGCGTGGACGTTCGCGAGCCGAGGGAAGTCGTCGATGCGCTCGACGGTCACCCAGTGCTGACGGTTCGCGCGGTAGTCCCCGGTCACGACGCGCACGTCGCGGGGATGTCGGTTCCGGACGACGCCGGCCCACCCCTCGTAGGCGCGGCCGTGACGGTGCACGAGGTAGAGGAGGTCGTGCCCGAAGTCGAACCACTGCACGTGCGGTGTGAGGCCGAGCCCGGTCATCGTCGCCTCGAGCTCGCGCACGAACGCGGGCCTCATCGGACCGGGGTCGCGGGTGCCGTGAAAGAAACGAAAATCGGTGTTCGTGGAGTTCTGGATCAGGTGCATGCCGCTGACGGGCAGCATCGCCCTCCGCTCCTCCGGCGTCGGGGAGCCGCCCGCGTACTGAAGCCAGCTGGGGGCGCCGGCGATGGC
>CAIKNO010000595.1 GCA_903828805.1 uncultured Sandaracinus sp.
GAACTCGTCCACCGCGAGGGCCACCGCCGCGTCCTCGAAGCCGAGCTCCTCCTCGCTGGTCATCAGGACCACCGGCAGGTCGCCGCGACGGCGGCGGAGATGCGCGAGGACCGCGATGCCCTGAAGACGCCGGCGCCGCTCGGCGTCCGCCCCGGGCATCGGCAGCAGGCGCTCTTCCGGCAGGTCGAAGGCCACGTCGAGCAGCACGACGTCGACGTCCGGATGCCGGCCGAGCGCCTCGTCGGCCTCGGCCGCGTCGTGCGCGTGGGTGAGCGTGCACCCCGGGCGCTCCGGGCACGTCCAGCACGGGCCCTCGAGGTCGCACCGCGTGGCGTAGTCGTAGCCCCGCAGGAAGGTGTGCGCGAGCTCGAGATGCCTCTCGCCGTCGTCGATGACGAGCAAGCGTGGGCGCCGTCGCGTCATCGCTCGGCCTCACCCACGCGCCGCGTCGAGACGGCGAGCGCGCGCAACGCCCCCTCGGCCTCGACGGCGAGCGTCACCAAGGAATGCAAGGCCGCAGGCTCCTTCGAACGGACCCCGGGCTCGAGCGCATCGATGCGCGCGAGCGCCGCCCGCGCGGTCGCGAGCGACGGATGACGCACCCCGAGCGCCTCGAGCTGCTCGGCCACCTCCGAGAAGCGCGCGGACGCCCGCCGCCCTCGGTGGGTCTCGTAGGCGTCCCGCGCGAGCATGTCGGCGAGGACCGCGTCGATCGGCCGCTCCCCGACGTTCCGCGCGGTGCGCGCGAGGTACTTCCCCACATCGTGCAGCAGGTCCGCGGCGAGCCGCCCGGCGTCGTTCATCGGACGACCCCCAGCGCACGACGGAGGGCAGCCGCATCGAACCCCGGCACGGCCCTCACCTCCCCGTAGAGTCGGCGCAGGTTCTCGAGGCGGGCCTTCGGGAAGTCGTGGACGAAGACCGCGGGTTGTCGATGCCCCGCCGCGCGCAGCGCAGCGAGGACGAGCGTGCCCTGCTGGTCCTTCAACCATCGGAGGGCGCGCCCACGGTCGCCCGCGAAGCTTCGCCGCGCGACCTCCTCCACGTCGCCGAGCAGGGCCTCCTCGGCCGTGCGCTCGAAGCGCAGATCCACGAGGAAGACGTCGAAGGGCGAGGCGGCCGCACGTCCGAGGGCCTCCGCGCCCGAGTGCACCGCCTCGATCTCGCATCCCCCGTCGAGAAACAGGCGCGCGAACTCCTCGTACTCGCGGCCGTCCTCGATGAGGAGCACGCGCGTCACGAGACCCCGTCCTGCGGCGCATCGCCATCGTCGAAGGCCCGGAAGAACCGCACCGCCACCGCCTTGGCGAACCCGCCGTCGCCACGCTCGACCGTGATCGAACCGTCGTAGCGCGCGAGCGCGAACGTCACGAGGCCGAGCCCGCTGCCCACCCCGCGACCCCGGATCATCTCGGTGGTGAGCTCCTCGGAGCTCGTGTCGTGCACGCGGACGACGACGTGCTCCTCGCCGCTCACCTCGAGTTCGGTCCGGACGTCGATGCGGACGCGCCGGGGCGCCTCCCCGCGCCCCACCGCGAGCAGCGCGTTGCGGACGACGTTCTTGAGCACGATGAAGAGGTCCACCCGGAACACCTCGACCGAGGGTGCCGGATCCGGAGCCTCGAGCGCGAGCGCGTCGAGGGCCACCTGCCCGGGCACCACCTCGGCCCGCACCTCCGCGAGCACGTCGCGCAGCAGCGAAGCGTCCACGCGGCAGCGCACCAGCGCGCCGACCAGCGCCGCGAGGTGGGCGTCCAGCGTGCGCAGGTCGGAGAACGCCCGTCGCAGCGCCCTCTGCGCGCGGGGAGACGGCGCGGCGAGGCTCCCTTCGAGCCGCGTGAGCGTGTCGAGCGCCCGGCGCGCGCGGACGAAGCGCGCGTCCTTCCGGCGGAGGTCGAGCGAAGGTCCGAGGGCGCGCTCGAACGCGCGGAGATGCCCGTCCCACGCCGCCAGAAGGGGCTCCCCGCCGTGCAGCCGGGACACCACGAAGGCCCGCTGGGCGTCGGTCCCGCGGCCGGACGCCAGCGCCGCCACCGCGGCATCGACAGCACCGACGCGGTGCTTCAGGAGTTCGTGTCGGAGCCCGGAGATCAAGTAGGCGATGGCCGGGTGGAGTTCGGGGCGGGCGCGGGTCAATTCCGCGAGCGTCCGTCGGGCGGCCCGACCTCGCCCGATCGCCAGCGCGAAGGCGAGGAACGCGAGCAGCGCCGCGCCGAGCACCGTCGCTGGTGCGCGTCCGGCCAAGCCCACGGCCGACATCGCCGGAGGCGGAGGCTCCGGCGCGTTCGCATCCAACCAGTCGTCCGCATCCGGATCCAGCGCCTCGAGCTCCCGGCGGGCCTCCGCGGCCGCCGCGTCCGACGGCGCGAGCAACAGGAACTTTCGATAGTAGAGCGCTGCGCGAAGCAGGAGCCGCGGCTCGTCGGGCGCGTCCTCCGCGCGCCGGCGGCACGCCCGCGCGAGCGGGAAGTAGAGCACGGGGTCCATGGGCGCCAGGGCCTTGGCCCGGTCGAACGCCTCGCGCGCCGACGAGTCGCCCGAGCGGACCCGCGCGATCCCGAGCCGGTAGAGCCTGTCCGCGCGCGCGAGCCGGTCGCGCGCCTCGCGACCTCCCGGCGACGTCGACGGAAGCGCACGCCACGCGCGAAACGCGAGCGGATCCCGGTGCTCGACCCACCGCGCCTCGGCCTCGGCCCACACCGCGGACTCCGCCTCCGCGC
>CAIKNO010000596.1 GCA_903828805.1 uncultured Sandaracinus sp.
ACGTCCCCGAAAGCCTCTCGAGCTCGTGCTGCATCACCATGCAGGTCGTGGAGGAGCTCAACGTCGGGACAGTCGCGGGCCGCGGCGAGCGCACGCACGAGGCGAGCGCACGAGCGCGCGAACGCCGCGCGTGGAGACTCGTCGGCGCGGCGACGGGCCGCGGCAATGAACCGGCATCGGTTGCCGCAGTAGAGGGCCGTGCTCGGCGACGACTGAGCGCAGAACTCGACGCCGCACTCAGCACACCGAGCCGCCGGCCATTCGTAGACCGCGCCTCGATGCGATGCCGCGGCCGTCACGATGCGCCTCGGTCGCCGCGGAGAAGCTTCTGAAGCCTCTCCCATGACGCGCGCTCGGCGCGATGCGCTCGGAGTCGATCCTGCCACCGGCACTTCGATCCGCAGAACCTCGCCCTCGAGGATGCAGACCGCGCGAACGGCTCCCGGCAGAACTCGCAGGGCATGACGTCAACCATCGGAGTCCTCCTCGATCTTCGGCAGGTCGAGCGCGGCGGCGTCCTCGATGTGGTCGAGCTCGTCGTCGGCGTCCTCGATGTGCAGGAGGTCGAGGTGAACCGCGCCGACGATGTCGCTGTGCGGGCGATTGAGTGCCGCGAGCATCGGGAACACGCCCGCCAGGTGCACGAGCTCGGCGCGCGACAGGCGCACGGCGTGCCGGCCGGCCGACAGGGCCACGGTCCAGTCCTCGCGGGCCAGGCTCGTGCCGTCGAAGTCGAGCCGCAAGATCGACCCGTCCGGGCGGTCGAAGTTGAGCCGCAGCGATAGATGCTCGCTGTAGGAGAGATCACGTCCGCCCATGGCGCACCTCCGTTCGGAGCGAGGCGCAGGGCCGCAGGTAGGGACGACGACGACGTCGTGACGGATCGGGTCGAGTGGTTCGGGATCGCATCGCTTCACTTGCTCCACGGCAGGCGATGCAGGATGGTTCCCGTATCGAACTGCCTTTCCAGGGTCGTTCAACGAGCGTCGTGGGGTGTCTTGCCGGAGACCCTCGACGCTCGATGCTTTTGTGCCGCATGAGTGCGGCACGCTAGGTCTTCAGAGTGCCGGCGCGGCACCTCCGAGAGCGCGCACAACGCGCGCGGTGAGGGCGGGCATGACGCGCCCGCGGCCGTACATGACGCGCCACGCGGTCGTCCTCGAGACGCCAGCGGCGGCGGCGACGGATCGGATACTTGGGGCGCGGACAGAGTGCGTCGTGTCGGACATCGAGTGACCCTTCGACGTGGGTGTGTCTGGCAAGGTACGGAAGAGTCCCGCAGACGCAAGGGCCACTCGTTCCCGACACTTGAGGGAACAAAGGGCAGAGGTCATGGCACGGGATGCCGGCTCCGTTCCGGTCACAGGTCCACGAGTCCATCCGGCGACGTCTGGAATCCGGTCGCGCGACGGACGTACTTGTCGACCGTCGTCCTCGAGGTCCATCGGCCGCGGTCCATGATCGCTCGGTCGTTCACGCCGGCCTTCGCCGCGCTCGTGGCCCAGCCGGCCCGGAGCGAGTGCCCGCTGAACTTCGACGCATCGAGACCGGCCTTGGTCGCGGCCTTCTTCACGATGCGGGCGACGTAGTCGGACGTCACTCGGTCGCCGATCTGCCCGTGCGTCTTGGTGCTTCGGAAGATCGCGCCGTCGACGATGCCGGCGGCGTCGAGCCACGCGCGCAGGGCACGCACCGGACAGGACTCGGGATGATTCCCGTAGCGGATCGAGAGCACGCACCCGACGCCCTCTTGGTCGGTCTTCGACTGCCGGACGGTGACGGCCATGCCGGCCGGGACGAACTCCACGTCGGCGACGTCGAGCGCCACGAGCTCGCCGCGGCGAAGCGCGCACGCGAAACCGACGAGCAGTAGGGCGCGATCACGCACCCGGCCGAGACCGTTGCTCGGCGAGGCGTCGAGCGCGGCGACCATCGCCCGGACGTCGGCGACCTCGGCCGGTGCCGATTGCTTCTGCGCCCGGAGGACGACTCGCCGCACGCCGGCCGCGGTCTCGCGGACCATCGGGTGCGTGCTCGGGTCGGCGTGACCGGCGACCGAGTGAGCTCGACGGATCGCGCTCGCCGACACCGAGATCGTCGAGGCGCTCTTTCCCGCGTCGGCCTGGCCGGCGAGATAGGCCGCAAGCGTGGTCGGCGCGGCCGGGAGCGGCTCGACGCCGTGACCGGCGCACCATCCGACAAAGTACTTCCATTGCTCGGCGTAGGTCTCGACCGTCCTCGGCGCGAGTGCCCGCACCGCATACCGGCGAGCAGATTCGAGCTCGGGCGCGAGTCGGTCGAGCGCGTCGGTCGTCGTCGTCGTCGTGAGAGTCTGGTAGGTCTCGATGGTCTCGGTCACGGCGTCTTCCTGTCCATGGCCCGCTAGGTGCCATTAGTAGGACAAGATACAGACGGTCGACGGGACTGTCAACGAGCTCGGCGACGGGTCGATGCGCGGGCATGAACTCGACCCTCGAGACCCTTGCGACCGGACTGGCGCTCGCCGTCCTGACCTTCGACCGGCCGTGCATCGCGCTCGGCGAGCGCCACGGGCACGCCGTCTCGGTCGTGTGGCCCGGACGCGGCCTCGCGCTCGTCCTGCACGAGCGCGGGCACGTCTGGACCCTGCGCGGGCGCGTTGCCTCAGTGACTGTGCCAGGCAGTGAGGCAGGCAGTGAGGCACGCGAATCCCTTACAGAATAAGGAAAAGACTCGCTGCCTCGGTCGGCACACCGAAAAGTCTCCTACAGCCTAAGCGATACAGATCACTACACACAGTGCGTCACAAGGGATACGTCTGTGCGTCGATCTGTCTCTATACCCAATTACTAATTCTGGTGAGGCAAGTGAGGCAGTGAGGCATTGCTATATAAAACAAGGCGAAAACAGTGCCTCACTGCCTGCCTCACTGCCTGCCTCACTGCCGGCACAGTGAGGCGGCGACACCGTGCCGGCCGCACGCGGTGGAACGTCGACCGTGTAGGACAATGTTCCACGTGAAACTACCTCAGCGCACACGGCAGCCGCTCCCTACGCGCGCGCGTATGCGCGCGCCTGCGCGTTGTAGGTATCCTCGATGCCCGCGGCGGCGTCCGAGTCGCCGGACGTGCGACGGCCTGGACCGAGTCATCCCGCGGCCGTGGCGAGGCGTACAGGTGCCGTCCGGTCTCCAGGCGGCGTCAGTCCGCGCGCGCGAGGGACCGGCCGCGGCCGATCATCAAGTACTGTGGAATGAGACTCGCGGGCCTCGCGCGTGCGCGGGCGCGTGCGCGCGAACGTCCCACGCGCCCTCAGGTGGAGAGCGGCCCGGACACGCCCGCGGGCCGTTCGGCAGAACTCAGCCGGCGGCTTTGATGTCGGATGCAGTCGGCGACCGCAGTCCTATGCCGGTCGCGGTCCTCGTCCGGGCGGCCCGGTCCACGTCGTCGGCGACGTCGTCGAACATGGCGGCGACGGTCTCGCCGTCGTCGTCGGCGACGACCCGGACAGGCTCGACGCCCTGGACGACGAGCTCGACGAGCTCGACCTCGACGACCGGCTCGACGAGCTCGACGCCCTGGACCGGCTCGACGAGCTCGACGCCCTGGACCGGCTCGACGACCGGCTCGACGTCGTCGGTGCGAGGCGCGGTCCAGAGTCGGACCTTGCGGCCGTTGCGTCGTTCTTGGTTCCCGTATGCGCGCCACCCGGCTCGGCGCAGGATGCCCTCGACCCGTCGAGCGTCGGCCGGCGTGCGTCGGTCTTCAGTGATGCCGAGCTCGCCGAGACAGTCGGTGACCGAGACGGTCTCTCGGCCGTCGATCCACGCTTCGATGCGGTCGGACCATAGGTCATCGACGGATCGAGAATCCTGCACAACTCTCGCCGCGGCCTCGAGCTCGGCGTCGAGGTGCCACGCTTCGCCCGCGTCGAATGCGGCGACGGCTTCGGCCCACAGTTGGTCCAGGTCTCGTTCGAGTGCTTCGATATCCCAGGAGGGCGTATGGACCGGCCAGAACCGGCGGTTACCGGTTGGGTCGTCGAAGTAGTTCGTCTCGTTCGTCGTGCCCGCGAAGATGCACCTCCGCGGGAAGTCGCGTGCGAGGGTCGCGTGCGGCGGTCGGAATCGATCCACGCGGGACGAGACGAACGCCTTCAGCTTTTCCCGGCGTGCCTTTCGGACCGTTGCGAGCTCGCCCATTTCGACGATCCAAGGTCCCTGCAACTGGACCATCGAATCCTTGTTTTCGAGGTCCGGCAGTTGGTCGGTGTGCCACGCGGAGCTGATGTTCTTGAAGGCGAGCGTTTCAAGAGC